>RFQQ01000036.1 GCA_009924875.1 Actinomycetota bacterium
CCCCCAAGAATCGACGGCCCCGGCGTCTGCCGGGGCCGTCGACGTTCATGTGAGTTCCTCGAGGGAGGTGGCCCCGACTTCGACACCCCCGTCGTAGGATCGATGGGCCATGTCGGATCCCGGCCAGCTCCCTCCCTCGGAAGCGAGGTCGGCCGACGCGGTTCTTCTTGACGGCCTCAACCCCGATCAGTACGACGCGGTGGTTCATCCGGGCGGACCGCTTCTTGTGGTCGCGGGCGCGGGTTCTGGGAAGACCCGAGTGTTGACCCATCGAATCGCACACCTGATCCGTTCAGGGGTTCCGCCGACATCGATTCTCGCCATCACCTTTACCAACAAGGCGGCGAGCGAGATGCGCGAGCGAGTCGCTGCGCTCGTTGGTCCGGTGGTCAAGGCGATGTGGGTGAGTACCTTCCACTCGGCGTGCGTGCGAATCCTTCGCGCCCATGGCGACCGCATTGGTTACCCGCGCAACTTCTCGATCTACGACCAGGCCGACGCTGTCCGGCTCACCGGTTATGTGGTCCGCGACCTTGGTCTCGACGCGAAGCGCTTCGCCTCGCGGGCGGTACACGCGCACATCTCGTTGTTGAAGAACGAGCTCGTCGATCCCCATCAGGCGATCGCACGGGCCGACGACATCTTCCAGCGCAAGCACGCCGACATCTACGCCGAGTACCAGGCCCGCCTCGAGCGGTCGGGCTCGATGGATTTTGACGATCTCCTCGTCAACGTGGTGCGCCTCTTCCGAGAGCACCCGGACGTGCTCGAGGAGTACCGGCGTCGATTCGTCCACCTGCTCGTCGACGAGTATCAAGACACCAACCTCGCGCAGAACGAGATCGTCCTGCAGTTGGCGGCCGCCGATGATGCCGGCGCTGAGCACAACGTCACGGTGGTCGGCGACAGCGATCAGAGCGTGTACCGCTTCCGTGGCGCCGACCTGCGCAACATCATGCAGTTCGAGGACGCCTTCGCCGACGTGACGATGATCGTTCTCAGCCAGAACTATCGCTCCACTCAGACCATCCTCGACGCCGCGAACGCGGTGATCGTGAACAACGTCGGCCGCAAGGACAAGGACCTGTGGACCGATTCCGGTCAGGGGGAGCGGATCGTTCGCTATTTCGCCACCGACGAGGGCGATGAGTCGACGTGGGTGGCGTCGACCGCTCGAGGTTTGTCCGCTGAGCGTGGTGCTGCATGGAACGACATCGCCGTGCTCTATCGAACGAATGCGCAAAGCCGAGTGGTCGAGGAGGCGTTCATGCGTCTCGGTGTGCCCTACCAGGTAGTCGGAGGCACTCGTTTCTACGACCGTCGAGAGATCAAGGACGCTTTGTCGTATCTCCGAGCGGTTGTCAATCCGGCCGACGAGGTGAGCGTGAAGCGGGTGCTCAACGTGCCGAAGCGCGGCATTGGCGACACCAGCGTCGCCCGGCTCGACGAGTTCGCGTCAGCGGAGGCCATCACCTTCCTCGATGCCTGTCGGAGGGCCTCGGAGGCGGGGGTCGGGGGCCGGGCAGCGAAGGGCCTTGAGTCGTTCTGCGCGCTTATCGACGAGGTTCGTGCCGCGATGGACGACCCCGCTCCCGAGGCAGATGACCACGGGCCGGGCGATGTGCTCCAGGCCATCCTCGATCGGTCCGGCTACTTGGCCGAACTCGAGGAGATCGACACGGTCGAATCTCACGGTCGCATCGAGAACCTCGGCGAACTGGTCGGCTCGGCGCGGGAGTTCACCCGGGTCGATGAGTTCCTCGAGCAGGTCGCCCTGGTCGCCGACACCGACGAGCTCGCCGGCGACGACCGTGTCGTGCTGATGACGCTGCACGCAGCGAAGGGCCTCGAGTTCCCATACGTCTTCTTGATCGGTGTCGAAGAGGGGGTCTTCCCCCATCACCGCGCGCTCACCGACCCTGATGAGATGGAAGAGGAGCGACGCCTCGCCTACGTCGGCATCACCCGGGCCATGCAGCAGTTGCACATGACCCACTCCTGGTCTCGGATGCTTTTTGGCTCGACGCAATACAACCCGCCCTCGCGGTTCTTTGATGAGATCCCTCCGGAGCTCTTCGATGTGCAAGGGGACGCCGATGGCGGCCTCGGCTCCTCCCGTCTGTCATCACGGGCTGAGTGGGGTTCCGCCCGGACATCGGTGCCTGGGTATCGGCGGCGAGCGGTCGACCGCACAAGTGACGAGGCTCACCGAGAGCGCGTCGTCGAAGCCGCGATGCGGGCCGGCTCGAAGCCCGCGGAGCGCTCGAATGCCCACGAGATCGGATTCCGAGTGGGCGACGATGTGACGCATCCGGCCTTTGGCGAAGGGGTCATCATCGAGATCACGGGATCGGGCGATCGGGCGGAGGCGGTGGTCAACTTCTCTGGGGTCGGCACCAAACACCTCGCCCTTGCGTGGGCGCCGCTCACCCGACGTGGCTGATCCCGCGGGTGTCGGGTCTGGTTGAATACGTGCGATGAAGGCAGCACTGCTCGTCGAGAGTCTCACTGGCAACACCACTCGTGCGGCGGAGCGGATCGCCGACGGTCTGACCCAGGAGGGTTGGTCGATTACCGGTCTGTCGAGGGTGCGCCGCCCGGATCTCGCGTCAATTCAGCAGGCCGATGTCGTGCTCGTCGGCTCATGGACCCACGGTCTCTTTGTGGTCGGCCAGGCCCCTTGGGCGGCGGCGGAGATCGCGAATCTGCCGACGATGCGAGGCAAGCGGATCGCCGGGTTCCTCACCTACGCCCTTGACGCGGGGAAGAGCCTTGACCGGCTCTCAAACGCTCTCGGGTCGACCGGGGCTGAGGTGATCGGCGGTCTCCTCATCAAGCGGAGCCGGATCGAGGAGCACTCGGACGTCTTCGTCGAGCGCCTGTTGGGCGCCGTCGAGACAGTCTGAACCGTCGCAGGCGGGTTTAGTCGGCGACGACCCCGCGCAGGTCGATCTCAAGGCGAGTCGAGTCGTAGACGACTGGGCGCACCCCGGGGTCTGGTGGTGACAGGTCCTGCACGGTCACCTCGCGTCCGTCGCAGTCGATGAACCGATCGGTGCCGAGGACCTGCTCGACGATGCAGTTAGGTCCGCGATCGGAGGGGTACGCCCAGTAGACCCGCCAGCCGAGGGCGGGGTCGTCGCCGGAGTGGTCGATCACGATGGAGCGAGCGCCGACCGGTGTGCCGAGTTCGGCGAAGAGCAGTGGGCCGTCCGAAGCGACGAGATCACTCAAGAACTCGACATTGCCGACCGTGAAGGTCGAGGGCGCCAGACGCTCAGAGCTTTCGGCGCCCCCGGATGAGATCACCGCTGCCATACCCCAGGTGAAGGAGCCGATCAGGGCGAGGACGATGAGACCACCAACGACGGGCAGGACCGCTCTCGCGAGGGGACTGCGGAACTCGGGGAGGCGCACCACGACAGTGTGGCGGAGAGTGCCCGGGAGTGCTCACTTCATGTGTCGGCCGATCCAATCGGCGACAAAGTGCTCATCGTGCGAGCCGGCTGCGACTCCGAGCATGAGTTCGACGGCTTCGTCCTCGGTGTAGGTAATCGCCACACCGTTCGACTCAAGGAACCACAGGAGCGCGAGCCAGGCAAGTCGCTTGTTGCCGTCGGGGAGCGGATGGTTTCGTGAGATCCGCACCGTGAGCACTGCGGCTTTCGACCCGATGTCCGGATAGAGGTCGACCTCGCCGAATCCTGCTTGCGGCGCGTGAAGCGCCGAGTCGAGCAACTCGATCCTGGAGACTCGAGCGAGGGTGGAGGCGTCGATTCCCGTCGCTGCTTCCGCGAGGAGCATGGCCTCGGCAAGGGTGAGGAAGTTCACTGCGCGAGGCGGTCGAGGATCGCTTTGTTGTCCTCGACCAGTCGGCGAAGCCGCGCTTGGAACTCGTCGTTCTCGCGGAGTCGCTGGATCTCGGACGCCAAGGCGTCGATGATGAACTGATTCACGCTCGTGCCGTTGGCTCGCGCGGCGGCCTCAGCGGCCTCGGCGAGTTCGGTGGGTAGACGAACGGTCGTTTGCTTCATCGGTAGCCGAGGATACACCATGACATCATGATGTCAACTCATCACGATTTCGTGGATCGAGCTGTTGAGTGCTCAAAGTCGGTTGGCCGTGTCGCCGGCCAAGCGAATAGGGTCAACCTCTTGTGAAGCGCCCTTATCGTGTCGTCGTCGGCAAGCCCGGTCTCGACGGCCACGATCGAGGGGCGAAGACGATCACGAGGGCTCTGCGCGACCACGGTTTCGAGGTCATCTACACCGGCCTCCATCAGACCCCAGAGCAGATCGCTGAGACGGTGCTCCAAGAGGACGCCGATGCGGTGGGCCTCTCGCTGCTCTCGGGGGCGCACCTCACCCTCTTCCCCCGGGTCATGTCCGAGCTCGCCGATCGGGGACTCGCTGACCGGCGTGATCCCTGACGCCGATGCCCGCGCGCTGCGTGAGCAGGGTGTCGCCGAGATCTTCCAACCTGGAGCCTCGCTGAAAGGCATCAGCGCTTGGCTCGAATCCGCACTCGACGATCGAGAGGACTGACCCGTGGACCTATTCGAATATCAGGGCAAGCAGTACTTCGCCCGGTACGACATTCCGGTGAGCGCAGGCGACGTCGCCCTCACTGTGGACGAGGCGGTCGCGGCGGCTGAGGGCGCTGGCTATCCAGTCGTCGTGAAGGCCCAGGTGCAAGTCGGTGGACGCGGCAAGGCGGGTGGCATCAAGCTCGCCGCCGACGCCGACGAGGTGCGGCTCCATGCCGGGAACATCCTCGGTATGGACATCAAGGGCCACGTCGTCGAGCGCCTCTGGGTGGAGCACGCCTCCGACATCGAGGAGGAGTACTACGCGAGCTTCACCCTCGACCGGGCTGCGAAGAAGCACCTTCTGATGCTCTCTGCTCAGGGTGGCGTCGAGATCGAGGCGGTCGCTGAGAGCGATCCAGAGGCGATCGTGAAGCTCCACATCGACCCCGTTGACGGGCTCGATCGGGCCACCGCGCGCCAGGCGGCAGTCGACGCGAAACTGCCGGAGCGCGCTCTCGATGGCGCGGCCGACATCTTGGTCAAGCTCTACCGCTGCTTCACCGAGGGCGATTGCGATCTCGCGGAGATCAACCCGCTGATCCTGAAGCCGACCGGAGAGGTGCACGCCCTCGACGCAAAGGTGAGCCTCGATTCGAACGCCGCCTTCCGCCACCCGGAGTGGGAAGCGTATGCCGCGACCGAGGTGCTCGATGATCGGGAGCAACTCGCGAAGCGCAACGGGCTGCAGTACATCGGTCTGGAGGGCTCCGTCGGGATCATCGCCAACGGCGCGGGGCTCGCCATGTCGACGCTCGACGTGGTCAACCAGGTCGGTGGGACCGCGGCGAACTTCCTCGACATCGGCGGCGGCGCCAACGCTGACGTCATGGCCGCCGCGCTCGAGGTGATCAACTTCGACCAGGCCGTCAAGTCGATCTTCATCAACATCTTCGGCGGGATCACTCGCGGCGAGGAGGTCGCTAAGGGCATCGTCGAAGCGCTCGGACGTGTCGAGTTGCGCGCGCCGATCGTGATCCGTCTCGACGGCACGAACGCCGAGGAGGGTCGTCGGATCCTTGCCGATGCGGGCATCCCGGAGTCCCGGCTGCGTTCGGAACCGACCATGCTCGATGCCGCGCGTGCGGCCGTGGCCCTCGCCGGCCAGAACTGAATCGGAACGTCTAGGAAGAAGCGGGTACCAACATGTCGATCTTCGTCAACGCCGAAACCAAGTTGATCGTCCAGGGTCTGACCGGCGGCCAAGGCAAGTACCACGGTCTTCGCAATCGTGACTACGGAACCAATGTGGTCGCCGGGGTGACCCCGGGTAAGGGGGGTCAAGACGTCGAGGGCATCCCGGTGTTCGACTCGGTCGCTGAGGCGGTGGCCGCCACCGGTGCTGACGCCTCGTTCGTCGCTGTGCCGCCCAAGGCCGCTCCGGCCGCGATCCTCGAAGCGGCGGCCGCCGGTGTTGGGTTTGTCGTCTGCATCACCGAGGGCATCCCCGCCCAGGACGAGGCGAGGGTGTTCAACACGCTCGTACGCGACCATCCGGGGACGCGCCTGCTCGGACCGAACTGCCCAGGCATCATCAGCCCTGGCAAGTGCAACATCGGGATCACGGCTGGCGAGATCGCGTTGCCGCCGACCGCCGACGGTCCGAACGTGGGCATCGTGAGTCGCTCGGGCACCCTTACCTACCAGGCCCTCCACGAGTTGAAGGAGAAGGGGATCGGTGTCTCGACCTGTGTCGGCATCGGCGGCGACCCCGTGCCGGGCACCAATTTCATCGACTGCCTCCGCGAGTTCGAGGCCGACCCCGAGACTCACGCGATCATCATGATCGGCGAGATCGGTGGGTCAGCCGAGGAGGAGGCCGCCGAGTTCATCGCGGCCAGCGTCTCGAAGCCGATGAGCGCCTACATCGCGGGGGTCACCGCGCCAGCCGGCAAGAAGATGGGCCACGCTGGGGCGATCGTCTCGGGCGGCAAGGGCACCGCCCAGGGCAAGATGGACGCCCTCGCCGCAGCGGGTGTTCGGGTCGGTCAGAACCCGACCGAGGCCGGCGAGTTGATGGCGGAGATCGTCGCAGCGCTCTGATCCACCGGCGTGCGAGCCGGTCGTACAGAACGTCAACGCGGGTGCCGTCTAGGTTCCTGTCGTGCCCACCGCGCTGTTCTCCGTCTACGACAAGTCGGGTGTCGCTGAGTTTGCCTCCGCCCTTCACGCCCGCGGCTGGAGAATCGTCTCGAGTGGTGGGACGGCGCGAGAGATCGCGGCCAGTGGCGTCGAGGTCACCGATGTGGCCGATCTCACCGGTCTGCCGGCGATTCTCGGGCATCGGGTGGTCACCCTCCATCCGAGGGTGCACGGCGGTCTGCTCGCCGACCCGACGAATGCTGAGCATGTGGCCGATATGGAGGCCCACGGCATCGAGCCGATCGATCTCGTTGTGGTGAACCTGTACCCGTTCTCGTCTGACCCGGGGATCGAGCTCATCGACATCGGCGGCCCAGCGATGGTGCGAGCGGCGGCGAAGAACCACGCCCATGTCGCTGTGGTCGTCGACCCAGCCGACTACGCGCCGGTGCTCGACGAGATCGTGGCGACTGGGGAGGTGGGTGAGGCGACGCGCCGGCGACTGGCCCGCGACGCCTTCTCGACCACTGCGGCCTACGACGCGGCGATCGTTCGCTGGCTCGACGAGACAGGCCCCGATGACGATCCGCTCCCGCGCACGGTGCACCTCTCGCTCGAGCGGGC
>RFQQ01000037.1 GCA_009924875.1 Actinomycetota bacterium
AGGATGTCGACGGCTACAACGCCACGGATCGTCCACGCGATCGTGCGGATGAGGTCAGCGCTCATGAGACGGGCGTGGACATCGGGGTCGAATCCATCGGCCAGTTCGGCGTGAGCAGGAGCCGACCAGAAGCCGCTGATGGCGAGCACCACCGCCATCGCGATCGCACCCACAGCGGCTGATCGCCGAACACCGCGATCAGCCGCCAACAGCAACGCCGCGGCACTCACCCCCTCGATCAACCACGGCAACAGGAGCAGTCGGCCGATTCGCTCGACATGGGATGCCTGGAAGCCGATGTAGGCGTCGGCGCCCACCTCGGCGAAGAGCGGATAGTGAACGGTGTGAATCGTCCAGATGAGGCCAACCATGAACCAGGTAGCGGCGAGGTGGGTAATGGCGACCGTCGCCAAGCTGAATCGGCCGAGGCCGAGCGCGCCTGCCGTTCGGAACGGTCCCGTCGTGACCCAGGGTGAGGCTGGCGTCGATTCGCTCATCGGGCGCGACGCTAGTCATCGGTATAGGTTCGCTCTGTGTCGCGCGTCATCTCCATGACCGTGCTCGAGCAGGAGAGCTCGGTGTGTCGACTCGCGCCCGACAGCGCCGCGCCAACGCCGACGGGCGGGTTCTGGTCGGTCACGAGAACCGCGACCGAGCTCTCGATCGTGTGCCCGGTCGGATCCGAGCCTTCCGGGGCCGAGGTCGCCGGCCCGTGGCGAATCCTCAGTGTCGACGGCCCGCTCGATTTCGGTCTCGTCGGTGTCCTCGAGTCGATCCTCGCCCCGCTCGCCGCATCTCAGATCTCGGTCTTCACGATGTCGACCTTTGACACCGACCACCTTCTCGTGATGTCGGACGATCTCGACCGCGCCGTCGCGTGTCTCCGCGCGGCCGGTCACACGATCGATTAGACCCGATCCCGAGCGGCGGCCGCGGCGAGCACGTGCTCGACCGTCAAGCCGCAGCATCCTCCGAGGGCGGTCGCCCCCCGGGAGATCCAATCGACGAAGTACTCCTCAAGGTCGGCCGGCGAGATGACCTCGTGGAACTGCCAACTCGGCATCTTGAAGAATCCGCTGTCGGGGTAGGCGGCAATCGGGAGATCGGTGAGCGCGCGGATCTCATCGATGGCATCGCCGATGACCTGCGACTGGGTGTGCATCACACCAACCGCGTCGACTCCTGCGTCTGGTAGGAGCCCGAGCAGATCGGCGAGGGGAAGTTCCTCGAACGGGTGGAACGCGACCACTTGGCCGTTCTCGGAACGACGCGCGCTCATGTCGAACCACACCGGGAGGCCGGTTGCGAGCGCCGCATCGAGCGCGATCCGCGCACGTGCCGGCTCGTACATCATCTCGAGCAGGATCAGCTCGGCGCCGGAGGACGCGAGCACTCCGGCAAGTTCACCGAACGCCTCGGCGAGACGGTCCTCGCTCGGCACGGCGTTGGGATCGAAGCGGTCAGTGCCCTCCGAGACGGGGACCATGTGGGAGAGCGAACCAGCCACCACGACCTCACTGGCGCTCGGATGGCGGTCACGGGCTCCGAGCGCCGCCTCCACCGCGATGGTGTTGATTTCGGCCACCCGGTCTCCGAGGCCAGCACCCTCAAGCATGAGCCGAGACGAGGCGAAGGTGTTCGCGGTGATGATCCGCGCCCCGGCGTCGATGTAGTCGGTGTGGATCTCACCAAGGAGCGAGGCGTTGTCGGCGGAGGCGGCACCGCACCATGAGTGCGGGTCCATCTCGGCCCCACGCCGTTCGAGTTCGGTGCCCGTCGCCCCATCGAGAAGAACGACTCCACCGTCGCGCATTGTCGAGATGATCCTGTCGTATGCCGCCATTGCCACGCCGCGAGGCTATGACGCTCCGAGATCCCGGTAGGGGACCAGTGAACTCGCATGCGAGGATCGGGAGATGATCCGTCCCTTCTCCCTCGACCAGTTCCGTGTTGCCGTTCCCGACTCCGAGCTGATCGACCTTCGTCGGCGCATCGAATCGACTCGGTGGCCCGAGGCCGAGACTGTTGATGACTGGTCGCAGGGAGTACCACTCGAGTACCTCCGCGAGGTGGCGGACTATTGGCGTTCTACCTACGACTGGCGGCGTCTCGAAGCCGATCTCAACGCCCTTGATCAGTTCGTCACCGACATCGATGGTCAGGAGATCCACTTCATCCACGCGCGCTCTCAACACCCCGATGCGATGCCGATCGTGATCACGCACGGATGGCCCGGCTCGGTGCTCGAGTTCCTCCACCTGATCGGCCCGCTCACCGATCCGACCCGCTTCGGCGGTGACGCCGCCGACGCCTTCCACGTCGTCTGCCCCTCGTTGCCCGGTTTCGGTTTCTCCTCCAAGCCCGCCACGACCGGCACCGGCACCGCGCGCATCGCCGAGATTTGGACGACGCTCATGGAACGGCTCGGCTACGAGCGGTGGGTGGCCCAAGGCGGTGACTGGGGCTCCGCCGTCACCACCGAGATCGGGCGCCTCGCAACAACGGCTGGTGGCTCTCACTCCTGCGCCGGCATCCACCTCAACATGCCGATCGCCGCCCCGACCGCCGAGGCGATGTCCGACCCAAGCCCCGCTGACCAGGCCGCGTTCGCGGCCTTCACGCACTACCAGGAGTGGGAGGCGGGCTACTCCAAGCAGCAGAGCACACGCCCTCAAACCCTCGGCTACGCCCTCACCGACTCACCGGTCGGTCAACTGGCGTGGATCCTCGAGAAGTTCCAGGCATGGACCGATTGCGACGGGCACCCGGAGAACGCGATCACCCGAGACACGATCCTCGACATCGTCACCCACTATTGGCTCACGGCGAGCGCCGCGTCGTCAGGTCGTCTCTATTGGGAGAGCTTCGCCTCCTTCGGTCCCGGTGCTCGGGTTGACATCCCGACGGGAGTCGCGGCCTTCCCGCGCGAGATCATCCGCGCCCCGCGGCCTTGGTGCGAGCAGGCCTACGAGATCACTCACTGGACCGACATGCCCCGCGGTGGGCACTTCGCCGCTCTGGAGCAGCCCGAGTTGCTGGTCGCTGATCTGCGCGAGTGCTTTCGACACCTCCGGTGACACCGGTGCACGGCCACCTCGACCGGTAGGTTCGCCGGATGGAGATCGCCGTTTTCGGATTCGACCAGACCATCGATGGGTTCGAGGAGAGCCTCCGCGAGGCCGCCGGGCAGGGATTCCCCGCCTACGGCACCTCGCAGATCTTCGGCATGGACGCCCTCACCGGCATCGCGGCTGCCGCACGCTCGGTTCCCGGAATCCGAGTGGTCACCTCGGTCGTGCCGACCTATCCGCGACACCCGATGATGCTCGCCCAGCAGGCCCTCACCACCCAGGCCGCCATCGGTGGGCGGCTCGTGCTCGGCATTGGCCTCAGCCACCAGCCCGTTGTGGAGGGGATGTGGGGTATCAGCTTCGACCGACCGGTGCGGCACATGAGCGACTACCTGTCGATTCTCATGCCGCTGCTCCACGATCGGCGGGTCTCCTTCGCTGGAGAGGCGCTCACCGGTCGCGGTGAGATCACGCCGCCCCCCGCGGATGCCCCTCCGGTGCTGGTGGCCGCCCTCGGCCCGCAGATGCTCCGCCTCACTGGGCGCATGGCCGACGGCACCATCACCTGGATGACGGGACCCGAGACCATCCGCACATTGACCTCACCGACGATTCGCGAGGCCGCCGAGGAGGCTGGGCGACCGGAGCCACAGGTTGTGGTCGGGCTCCCGGTCTGCGTGACCGACGACGTCGACGCCGCACGCGCTCGCGCCGACAGCGATTACGCCATCTACGGCCAACTGCCCTCGTACCGGGCCATGCTCGATCGGGAGGGCGCGGCCACCCCGGCCGACGTGGCGATCATCGGAACCGCCGCCGAGGTGCAGGAGCGGATCCGCGCACTCGAGGGTTGCGGCACGACGACCTTCGCCGCCTCAGCGTTCGGTTCCCGCGACGAGTTGGCCGCGACCCGCGAGGCCCTCGTCGGTTTGCTCTCCTGAGGTGTAGGCCTCAGCCGGCCTCGTCGAGGGCCTGGATGAGCGTGTTCCACGAAAGGGTCGCGCACTTGATGCGCACCGGGAACTTCACCACGCCCTGAAGGGCCTCGAGATCGCCGAGTGAGATCTCGGCGTCGGTGGCCTCGAGACCGTCCTCCTCGATCGCCATCATCGACTTGAATCGCCGGATGACGGCGCGAACCTCGGTGACCGACCGCCCGATCACGGCCTGGGTCATCATCGACGCGGAGCTCTGCGAGATCGAGCACCCCTGACCCGACACCTTCACATCGCGGACCACGTCATCGGCTACATCGAGGTAGAGCGTGATCTCGTCACCGCACAGCGGATTGTGTCCTTCGACGCTGATCGCCGGCTCGGGGAGTTCACCGCGGTTACGCGGATTCTTGTAGTGGTCGAGGATGATCTCTCGGTAGAGGTCTTCGAGTCCGGGCATCGCAGCTACCTCGCGTCGGGGTCAGAGGCCGAAGATATCCGAGGCACCGTCGAGGCCCTCGACGAGCGCATCGACGTCGCTTCGGTCGTTGTAGAGGTACAGGCTGGCCCGCACCGTCGCGTTGGCGCCGAGCAACCGCATGAGGGGCTTCGCGCAGTGGTGGCCGGCCCTCACGCAGACGTTGCTCTCATCGAGCACCTGCGAGAGGTCGTGAGGATGGATGTCGCGGAAGGCGATGGAGAGCACCCCGCCGCGGAGCTCGACGTTGTCGGTGCCGTGGATGACGACGTCGTCGCCGTAGCGCGCCCGCAGACTGTCGATCGCGTAGCGGGTCAGACCCATCTCGTGTCGACGGATGTTCGCCATTCCGACCGACTCGAGATAGTCGACCGCCGCGCCGAGACCGACGGCCTCGACGATGGCCGGAGTGCCCGCCTCGAACTTCGCGGGGACCGGCGCGCAGGTGAACCCGTCGAGGCGCACATCGTCGATCATGTTGCCCCCGCCAAGGAAGGGCGGAAGCAACTCGAGTTGCTCACTTGAGCCCCAGAGGACGCCGATGCCCGATGGCCCGAGCATCTTGTGACCGGAGAAGGCGACGAAGTCGGCACCCCAGGCCTGCACATCGGTGATCCCATGCGGCACTGATTGACAGGCATCGATCATGACCATGCAGTCGGCGGCACGCCCGGCCGCCACGAGTCGCTCGACCGGGTTGATCGTGCCGAGGACGTTGCTCATGGCGGTCACTGAGAGCACACGGGCCCCGTCAAGGAGCGCGGACAAGCCGTCGAGGTCGAGGAGACCGTCATCGGTGAGCGGGATGAAGCGCAGTTCAATGCCGATCTGGTCGACAAGCATCTGCCACGGGACGATGTTCGCGTGGTGCTCCATGTGGCTGAGCACGACCGCATCCCCGGGGCGCAGATTCTTGCGGCCCCAGGATTGGGCGACCATGTTGAGCGCCTCGGTCGCGTTGCGGGTGAACACGACTTCCTCGGGACGGGCGGCGTTGATGAACCTCGCGACCTTGGACCGGGCTCCCTCGTAGGCGTCGGTCGCGGCGGCGGCCAGCCGGTAGGCACTCCGGTTGATCGGTGCGTATCCCTCCCGCATGAACGAGGCCATCGCGTCGATGACCGATTCGGGCTTCTGGGAGGTGTTCGCTGAGTCGAGGTAGACGATCGGGCGACCGTCGATCTCGCGTCGCAGCACAGGGAAATCGGAGCGGATGCGCTGCCAGTCGGGCGATGCGACGGCCGAAGGAGTCACCCGTTCACACCCCCGCCCGGAACGACTCATAGCCGGAGCGCTCAAGTTCCTCGGCGAGCTCCATTCCTCCGGAGGTGATGATGCGTCCGTCGACCAAGATGTGCACACGGTCGGGCCGCACCTCATCGAGGAGCCGCTGGTAGTGGGTGATGAGCACGACGCCCATCTCGGGTCGATCCTCGCGAACCTCGTGAATCCCCTTGGCGACGATCCGCAGAGCGTCGATGTCGAGGCCCGAGTCCGTCTCGTCGAGAATGGCGATCTCGGGTTCGAGGATCGCCATCTGCATCACTTCGTTGCGCTTCTTCTCGCCTCCGGAGAATCCCTCATTGAGGTAACGGTCGACGAACGACGAGTCCATTCCGAGACGCTCCATCCATTCGATCGCGGCGAGCCGAAGCTCGAGAACCGAGAGATCTATTCCCTTCCGCGCGGAGAGTGCCTGGCGAAGGAATTGGATGACGGATACCCCGGGGATCTCCTGGGGGTACTGGAAGGCGAGGAACACCCCAGCTCGAGCACGCTCATCGGGGCTCCACTCGGAGATGTCCTCCCCGCGAAGCTCGACGGTTCCTGCGGTGACCTCGTACTCGGGGGAGCCGAGCAAGGTGTTCCCAAGGGTCGACTTGCCCGATCCGTTGGGTCCCATGATCGCGTGGACCTCGCCAGCACCGATGGTGAGGTCGAGACCACGGAGGATCTCCTCGGCCTCGGCGGCTCCGGGTTCGCTGGCCGGGCGGGCGCGGAGGCCGGTGACCCTGAAGAGCGGGGACTGCGCGGCTTCCGAGGGGCTCGACATGGCTCAGATCCTAGGAGTCGACCGGATAATTAGCACTGTCCGGGTAGGGGAAATCAGGCCGGTTCGGCAGCCAGAGCCCGCCAGAGTTCCGGGTACGACCGATAGGCGTACTGCTCGGAGATGTAGCCGGAGTCGAGCAATGCCCGGTGGTATCTCGGAAGGCTTCGGAAGGGCACACCCGCGTCGACGTGGTGGGCGAGGTGGTAACCGAGCATGTACGGCCCCATCAGGAACCGGAACCACAGGGCTTGTGTGGCGATGCAATGCGTTGTCACGCGGCGGTCGTCGGATCCGTCGAGACCGCCATGCTCGGCGATCGACCGAAGGCGATTGATGACCCGCCACACCGTCAGGAACGGTAGGAACCAGAGCACCGGGTAGACGAGGGGTTGACCGACCGCGATTGAGACTGCGAACAGCCCCGCCTGAACGATGAGAATCCCGGCCGCGGTGCGCTGTGCACGACGATCTCGGCGGTGCAAGCCAGCGAACTGAGCTCGCAGGAGTCGGAGACCGGTGCGCCCAGTCAGGTCACGAAGCAACTTCCGTCGGAGG
>RFQQ01000038.1 GCA_009924875.1 Actinomycetota bacterium
AGCCACGCCATGGGCAATTCGAATGGGGGACTGGCCGAATATTGGACGCTGGTCGATCGCTATCCGCGCTTTCAGGGTGGGTTCGTGTGGGAATGGAAAGACCACGGTCTGCGCCAGTCCACCCCTCAGGGAGAGAGGTTCGCCTATGGCGGTCAGTTCGGCGACGCACCACAAGACGGAAATTTCGTGGCTGACGGGCTGGTGTCGCCGATGGGCGAGCCACATCCGGCGATGCAGGAGTTGGCCTGGGTCCATCGACCGGTGTCGGTGGTGTCGGCCGGTTTAGCGAGCACCGCGCCGTCGAGGTCGATAGTCGTATCGGCCGCGAGCACCACCGAGCTGAGATGTCGAGCCGCCACCGTGGTCGCCTTCGACGACGCCACCCTTCGCACATACGCCAACGGAGCCTCGCTCGGGTGCACACCCTCATCAATGTCAGCCGGATCGACGATGAACTCGAGGCCGAGGCCCAAGAGCATGTCGCGACGCCGAGGGGAGCCCGATGCCAGAACTAGACCGACCTCAGCCACCGGACACCGCCGCCACGTCAGCGTCGTCGGGCACCGTGAGGTCGGTTCGCGCGTCGGGCGCATCAAGGAATCCGTCCGGAAGCGCCACTCGGATGGGTCCGTTGGTGTGGCCACGCTTGATCCGCGCGCCCCCTTCCACCAGACGAAGTCCGCCGTCGAGGTCGGCGAGCACGTCATCGAGTTCGGCGAGCGTCGACACCTGGGATAGACGACGTCGCGCATCCGGACCGACCGGATAGCCGGTGACATACCAGGAGGTGTGTTTGCGGAAGTCGCGCATCGCGTGCACTTCGCCACCATCGTCACTGCGCGACTCGATGAGCAGAGCGGCGTGCCGGCGCATGGTGGAGAGCACCTCGCCAAGCGCCGGGTGCTCGGGTGCCGGACGGCCGGCAAGCGCCTCGACGAGGTGAGCGAACAGCCAGGGTCTCCCGAGGCAACCGCGGCCGATCACAACACCATCGCAATCGGTGGCCGCCATCATCTCGATGGCGTCACGCGCCTCCCAGATGTCACCGTTGCCGAGCACGGGAATCTCGTGGCCGGCGGCGCGCACGGCCTCACGGAGGGCGCCGATCGCCTCCCAGCGGGCTTCTCCCGCGTAGTGCTGCTCAACGGTTCGGGCGTGGAGCGCGACCCAGGCAACACCCTCATCGGCGCAGATCAGGCCCGCATTGATATCAGTTCGTAGTCCGTCGGTGAGCCCCATACGGAACTTCGCCGTCACCGGAATGCCGTAGGGCGACGCGGCCGACACCGCCTCGCGGACGATCGCGCGCAGCAGGGCCGGACGGGCGGGGACGGCGGCACCACCCCCACGCCGCGTCACCTTCGCCGCCGGGCAACCGAAGTTGAGATCGATGTGATCGACCCGACCCTCAGCGCACACTCGGGCGACGGCCTGTCCGACCTTCGACGGATCGCTCCCGTACAGCTGCAGGGATCGCGGATGCTCGTCCTCGGCGAAGGTCATCATCCGATCAGTCTTCGGATTGCGATGCACCACCGCGTCCGACATGACCATCTCGTTCACGTAGATGAGTCCGGGGGCGAACTCGCGACACACCCGACGGAACGCGGAGTTGGTGACCCCGGCCATCGGCGCGAGCACGACCGGAGCGGCTGGCGTGAACGCCCCGATGCGCAGCGGTGTCGGCGCGGTGGCCGTCACGGTGGTCACCGCCCCCACGGTATCGACCGCCCCATCGGACAGGGTCGTCAGTGGATCCGTGGTGCTTCGGCTCAGGATTCGAGGATCGGCATCGACGGGACAGCACCGAGATCGAGAGGACTCGGGCCGTCATCGCGCAGACGATGCCATCCAGCGGCAGCGATCATCGCCGCGTTGTCGGTGCACATCTCCCGACCGGGAAGGAACACTCGTCGACCGTCGGCCTCTCCAACAGCGGTGAGATCTCGCCGGAGCGCGGAGTTCGCAGCCACCCCACCGCCGAGCACGATGCCGGTCGCACCAACCCGTTCCGCGGCGAGACGTGCCTTGTCGACCAGAACGTCGACCACGGCTGCCTGGAATGAGGCGGCGACATCGCGGGAGTCGACATCGGGATGACGGCGAACGTGGTTGACGACCGCGGTCTTGAGCCCGCTGAAGCTGAAGTCGAGTCCACCGTCGGACATGGCGCGCGGGAACCTGATCGCCTCTGGGTCACCCTCGGTCGCCGCCCGATCGATCGCGGGACCACCTGGATACCCGAGATCGAGATAGCGGGCGACCTTGTCGAACGCCTCGCCAGCCGCGTCATCGATGGTGCCACCAAGAAGTCGATACCTTCCGTGGTCGCTCATCTCGATGAGCAGGGTGTGCCCACCCGAAACGAGCAGCACCACGAGCGGGAACTCGAGGGAATCGTCCTCGAGGAACGCCGAGTACAGGTGCGCCTCAAGATGGTTGACCCCAACGAAGGGCACTTCCCACGCGAGGGCGAGGGCCTTCGCCGCTGAGACTCCGACGAGAAGCGCGCCGATGAGGCCCGGGCCGACGGTGCAAGCGACCGCGTTGATCCGGCGTGGGTCGACACCGGCATCGGCAATCGCCTCCCGGACCACCGGGGTGATCTGCTCGAGATGGGCGCGCCCGGCTACCTCGGGAACCACTCCCCCGAAGCGCGCGTGAAGATCGATCTGGCTGGAGACGACGCTCGAGATGACGTCGGTACCGCCCATCACGAGCGCAGCCGCCGTCTCGTCGCAACTCGTCTCGATGCCGAGCACCAGCGTGTCCGAGTCGACCCTCATGATCATCGATCCCCTTGGTCGAGGTGGTCGAGCAGGTCGTCGTAGCCATCGTCGCCGATCGAGTGGCACCACATGACGACGGCGTCCTCACCGTGTTCGTAGTAGGCCTTCCTCACGCCCGCCGGCGCGAATCCGAATCCGCGATACAACTCCTGGGCACCGGTCGCCGACGCCCTCACCTCGAGCGTCCATCCGGTCACGCCGGACTCCCGAGCCTCTCGGGCGAGCATGACGAGCAGTCGAGTGGCGATTCCGCAGCGCCGACGCTCTGGGTCAACCACCACGTTCGTGATGTGCGCCTCGGAACCGTTAGTCCCAGCGACGACCCACAGGCCGGCGTAACCGACGAGTCGACGGCCCTCAAGGGCGGCGAGGTAGCGCCGACCACCACGACCGACCTGGTCGAGTTCGGAGCGGAACACCGACCGCGACCATCCGCGTGGATAGGCCTGCGCCTCGAGTTCGACCGCTCGTGGGATATGGCGCCGGGTCATCGGGATGATCCGGGTCGACGGTGGACGGGTCACCGGCAGTCGCACGGCGTTCACGCGCGCACCTCCCGCGTCTCCCAGTTGATCTCCGCGTCGGGACGTCGCAGGTAGAGCGGTGCCACGAGGTCGGCGGACATCCACTCCTCCCGGAGGGCTCTCCTCACGGCGATCGCGACAAGGACATCGGCCGAGGGGTGCCTCTCGGACGAGAGCGCGCAGTCGGCGCCATCCCGCAGCGCGGTCGCGTGGCGGTGGGCACCGTCACCGAGACACAGGGCGTGCTGCCCGCGCTCACCGAGAGCAGCTACCAGATCATCCACTCCACCGATCGAGGGCTCGCCGAGGGCGGTCACGCCCCCCTCATCAGAGCGGTGCATCGACCAGAAGACCTCCCCCTTGCGCGCGTCGACGACCGGCACGACGAGTCCGCGATAGGACTCGGCCGCTTCGGCGAGCACCTCAAGGGAGGTCACCGGCACGACCGGAATGTCGAGGGCCATGGCAAGCGCTTTGGCAGTCGCGATCCCGACCCGCATCCCGGTGAACAGTCCGGGTCCGATATCGACCGCCACCGCATCGAGGTCGCGCAACTCCACCCCGGCGTGTTGACATGCGAATTGGACAGCTGGCGCGACGGTCTCACCGTGGCGACGCCCCCTGGCGATCGCCACCGAAGCGAGCACGCCATCACGTCCCCCGAGGGCTACGCCAACGGATTCGGTCGCGGTTTCGATCCCGAGGATCAGCACGGTTCCTCCGCGAAAACCGAGAGACGTTCCCTCAGGCGGTCCCATCGACCCACCCAACGCTCCCCGGAGGATGACAGTTCGAATTCTCGTCGATCCTCCGACTGGTCAGGATCTCCGGGGCTGATGTGGATCGCGAGGTGACCCGGTACCTCGTCGGCGGTGACCTCGCCCCACTCGATGAGGACGATTCCGTCGAACTCGGCCAACTCGGCGAGGGCCAGGTCGGCGATCTCCGTGGTCCGGTCGAGCCGGTAGAGATCGGCGTGGTGGAGGGTGAGTCCATCCGCTGGATGACTGTTCACGAGAGTGAACGTCGGGGAGGTGATCGCCTCGCGGACACCAAGGGCGGCGCCGAAGCCTTGGGCGAACACGGTCTTGCCGGCGCCCATCTCTCCCGAGAGCAGCACGGTGTCACCCGATCGGCAGACTCCAGCGACCGCTGCGGCGATCTCGCGGGTCTCCTCGGCACTCGACGAGAAAAGACGCATTCAGCCCCCGATGCTACGGCGGGGTACCCGAGCAGAGATCCCGCAGACCACCTCGTAGTCGATGGTGCCGAGCATCGCGCTCCACTCCGCCACTCCGATTCGCTCACCGCCCTGACTGCCGAGCAGCACCACCTCGTCGTCGACAGCGACCTTCGCGTCGCCGACATCCACCATCAGTTGATCCATGGTGACGACGCCGACCATTGGATGGCGCTGGCCACCGATGAGCACCTCACCTCCGCCCCGCCGAGGGCAGAGAGCCGTCGGGGGACCCCGTCGGCGTAGCCGATGGGAATCGTCGCCACGGTTGTCGCGCGATCGAAGCTGTGTCGCCAGCCATAGGAGATCGACGAGCCGGCCTCCACCTGTTTCACGTGGCCGACGCGGGCTCGGAGGGTGAGGGCAGGTCGCAGACCGAGGTCCTCGGCCGTCAGGTCGTCGCCGGGTGAGAGGCCGTACATCGCGATCCCGAGGCGCACCAGATCGCGTCGGGAGGAGGGATGCGCGAGCGCTCCCGCCGAGTTCGCCGCGTGGATCATCACCCCATCGAGATCGAGTTCGCCGAGGGACGCGTCAAAGCGCGCCAACTGCTCCCCTGTTCCCGGGTGCTCGGTCAGGTCGGCCACAGCGAGGTGGGTGTAGATCCCTTCGAGTTGCAGGGCCGGCGCGAGCCCGGCGACGGCGGCGACGAGCTCAGCGAGTCCATCGGGTCGTACCCCAACCCGCTGCATGCCGGTATCGACCTTCAGGTGCACCGGCAATTGGCGCGCCCCGGCGTCGACGAGGGCCTCCAGTCCGGCTCGATCGTGGATGGTCGGCGTGAGGCGCGCGGCCACGATCCGGGCGGCCAGTCGATGGCTCTGCTGGCTGAGAAGGAGCACCGGAGCGTCGATATCCGCGGCGCGGAGTCGCTCCCCCTCGTCGACGGTCGCGACGCACAGCCCGGAGGCTCCCGCGGCGAGCGCGGCCCGGGCCACGGCGACGTCACCGTGCCCGTAAGCGCCGGCTTTCACGACCGCCCACACCCGCGCCGGGTCAACCCGCTCGATCGCGAGGGCAACGTTGTGGATGATCGCGTCGAGGTCGACGACCACCTCGGCCCGGTCCGGACTCATCCGGGGTGCCCCCCGGGCCTGAGTCGCCGGTCGGGCCGGCTCACTCGGCCACCACGTAGGCGACCGCGACCGAGTCGACGTGGGAGAGGCTGAGATGCCAGCGATCGACTCCCGCGGCCGTAGCGAGCTCGAGCGCTCGTCCCTCAACCACCAACTCCGGGGCGCCCCCGTCGAGTCGGCGCACCCACACATCGTGGAATCCGAAAGCTCCGAGCCCAAGTCCGAGCGACTTCATGGTGGCCTCGCGAGCCGCGAAGCGAGCGGCGAGGCCGGGCACCGGATCGACTCGGTCGGCGAGGGCGGCGAGTTCGTCGACGGTGAAGAGGCGTTCGCGCATTGAGGGCGTCCGATCAAGCGAGCGTCGGAAGCGCTCGATCTCCACGACGTCGACGCCAATTCCGATCACGAGGGTGCCCTACAGCCTCAGCCCGTGATCCAGTGGTCGGCGGTCTCGGAGATCGGCGAGATGAGCAGGTCCGCGACGTCGATACGACCGAGGACCGACTCGTCGAAGGACCCCTCGGTCTCGGTGACCCAATCAACGAGTCGATCGAATCGCTGGTCGTATCCCTGCAGGACCCCCCGGGCGTCGGCGGGGTCGAGGCGATCATGGAGAGCGACGTGCAACAGGGTGATGCCGGTGCAGGTGTTCCCCTTCACCTCGGGGACGAGAATGACGATGCGTCCGTCGCGGCGCCCGCGGGCCACGAGCACCTCACGGTTCTCGGCCACCCGGTGCTTCGTCCCTCGGAGCACTCCCTCACCCTCGACACGGCTCGGCAGATCACGGGAGATGCCGTCGCGGTCGATGATGGAGATGGCATCGCCGTCGATGCCATAGCGCGTGTAGCCGGTGACGCTGTCGACCGCCGGATCGAGGGAGGCGAGGACGCGCAGCGTCCGATAGGCGAGCACATCGCGTCCCGCCCCAGCGCGCAACGCGGCCTGCACGAGCGGCCGGTCGAGGACCTCCTCGTCGCTCCGAGAGATGCCGACGGTCACCGTCTTGGCCTGATGCTTGATCGCGTCGATGGGCCGGGTGAGTTCTTCGATCGCCCGCGTCAACGCGGTCACGACGTCGTCGATGAGCAGCCCGGGGGTGCCGACCTTGCCGGTCGCCGCGCTGAACTGCTCCACCGGACGGTCAGACAGCAGGTTCGATACGAGACCGGTGAGGCGCACCGCCGTGGAAGCCTCGAGATGTCCGTCGTAGCGACCGGCCCGAAGTCCGGAGTCGAAGTCGGCGAGCGCCACCGGGAGCGTCGACCTCAAGCGAACGATGATCTCATCGCCGGAGCCGCCCTCGGCGACTGCCTGCTCGATGGCCTCACGGGCGAGTCGGAGAGGACGAGCCGAGTCATCGATGGCTCGAGCCGCCTCGTACCCGAAGAGGTGACCAACCATCGCCGAGAGTACGAATCCGAGGGTCGGATCGACCCTCGGGACACCGAT
>RFQQ01000039.1 GCA_009924875.1 Actinomycetota bacterium
GTGGTGCGTGCGAACGATATCGGCTGTCAGTAGCGAACCATCAGGAAACTGAGCGACAGCAACGAGAAGATCCAGATCAGAACGAAGACGAACGTGATCCGGTTCAGGTTGCGCTCAGCGGCCGTCGATCCGAGGGCCGCTCCCCCGCCGCCACCGAACATGTCCGACAGGCCGCCACCGCGTCCGCTGTGCAAGAGCACACCGGAAATGACGGCGACCATCGACAAGATGACCAGCATGATGTACATGACGATGTCGCGCACGGCCGAGAAGCCTACCGGCGCCGGTTAGCCGAGCATCGTGACGACCGGATCACCCTCGATCATCGGCGACGGCGTAAATCCGGCGGAATCGCTGCTCTCCCAGACTCCCGGGACGACGAGGGCCCCCATCGTGTCGCGATACCAGAGGTCGCTTCCACAGGCTGAGATCGGCGAGGGGCACGACGGCCACCTCTCGACCCCAATCACGATCTGACCGTCGCCATCAAGATCTTCGAGACCCATCAGCGCCTCGAGTGACAGATAGCCGGCCGCCCGAATCTCGCGGAGCACCGGCTCAGGGCCGAGCTTGTCGGGGCGCCAAGCAACCGCGGACGGAAGTCGAACCATCGGGAGGAGTTGCCGGGTCTCGGCGAGGCGTCGGTGCACCCCGGCGAGCGAAGTGGCTATCTCATCAGGGTCGGTGGATGCGGACACCACCTTCAGGAGTGCCGTCGCCTCCTGATCACACCAGCCTCCGAAGTTGCGCCCGAGCACCGCCCCAGGGACCTCGGCGCAGGTGAAACGTCGTAGCGACGGACCGACACCGGGAGGATCGGCCGTGGTCACGAACGCCATGTCGTAGTCGAGCGCTCCCAGGCGCTCCTCAAAGACGCACTCACCGCGGCACTCGACGACCTCGATTCGGAAACCGAGCATCGCAAGCGACGGCTCAAGCACCTCGAGGAGTCGGTTCTGGCGACCGTGGCCCGGGTCGACCAGCCATCGAATGGACACCTCGCCGCCCGTCGGATCCTGCCAGAACCCGTCGGCATCGAAGCGCCAACCGGCGTCGGTAAGAAGCTGCGCCGCCGCACCCGGGTCGAATGTCGCGTCGAACTCGCCGTTGACGACGCACCACTCCTCGTTGATCGTCGGGCCGCAGGACAGCAGCGAGATGCCTGGCCGGATCGGGTCGTAGACGTTCTCGAGTAGCAGGTCACGATCTATCGACATCCACAGCGCCGATCGGAACACCTCGTTCGCGAACACCCCCGCTGTCAACGGTGCAACGGAACTCTGCAACACGAGGGACTCCACCCTCGGACCGGCCTGCAACTCGAAGGCGAGATTCGGATCGTCGAGCCGCTCACTCAACCCTTCTTCCAGATCCGGGAAGATCAGATCAACCTCACCCGAGCGCAACACCTCGGCCTCGAGGGCAACCTCTCGGATCGGCACCAAGACGACACGGTCGACATCGACGAGGCCCTCCTCTCGAGCCCACTCGCTCGGCTCCAGGATCATCTGCGCCGCGTTCCATACCTCGACGCGGAATGGTCCGGCCCCTGTTGGAGGCTCCGCGGAATCCGCCGAAACGTCAGAGCAATCGTCGTGGTCGGCGGCGCGAATGACCCGATCGAACAACAGATGATGTCCGGCCAACACGGCATCGAAATAGATCTCGATCAAACCGTCCGCCGAGTCGCGGACCTCGATGACCGACTCATAGGCGCGGCCATCAGCCGAATCGGGTGTTCCCCGGACCGCGTCGAGCGTGCAGCGCAGGTCAACCGCGGTCAGGCGAGAGCCGTCGTTCCATCGCGCCAGTTCGGAGAAGCGGAACGACACCATCATCACGGCGGAATCAGGCGCAACCGCGGGAACGGCCGTCGTCGTCGGAGCTTCTGGGCCAGCTGGTTCAGCGGGCCCCTCCACCTCGGGCTCACCAAGCGTCGTTGTCGGAGGGTCCTCTGGGACCGCCGAGGATTCAACTGCCGTCTCAGCGCTCGGCTCACTACTTGAGGCGCACGCCGCCAGGAGCCCGACCGTGAGCAGGGCGCCGAGGGTACGACGATTCGCCGCTCGTGAGGAGAAGCGTGATCGCGGCCGAATCTGCATCGCTGGCGCGACCGTACCAGCGGGGTGGGTCACCGAGAAGTCAGGAGGCGGCGAGTCGAATGATCTGCGCGAACTCGTCGGGGTCGAGGCTCGCCCCACCGACGAGCGCGCCGTCGATGTCGGGACAAGCCATGAGCTCCTCGGTGGTGCCGGCCTTCACCGACCCGCCGTACTGGATGCGGACCGCAGCGGCGGTCGCCGCATCGAAGCGCGCGGCGATCGCCGAGCGAATCGCCGAGCACACCGCCTGAGCGTCAGCCGCAGTGGCCGTTCGACCCGTGCCGATGGCCCACACGGGCTCATACGCGATCACCATCGCCGCGGCCTGCTCGGCCTTCACACCGTCGAGCCCAGCGGATAGCTGAGAGAGCACCCGAATCTCGGTCTCGCCCGCCTCACGCTCGGCGAGGGTCTCACCGACACAAAGAATCGGAGTCATCGAATGCTTCAGGATCGCGCGCACTTTGGTATTCACCATCGCGTCGTCCTCGCCGAAGAGCTGACGTCGCTCACTGTGACCGACGATCACCATCTTCACGTCGAGCTTCGCCAGGAATGCCGGCGAGATCTCCCCGGTAAAGGCACCCGAGTCGTCGTGATGGCAGTGCTGGGCGCCGAGGATCAACTCCATCGAGTCACCCTGAATCACCGTTTGGACACTCCTGACGTCGGTGAAGGGCGGATGAATGCTCACATCCACCGTCTCGTAGACATCCTTCGGAAGCAGCCAGTGCAACTTCTGCACCGCCTGAATCGCCTCGAAGTGATTGAGGTTCATCTTCCAGTTGCCGCTGATCAGCGGGCGGCGTGGGTCAGGCATTCGGTGCTCCTCTCAGGGCGGCAAGACCGGGAAGGTCGCCGAGTTCCAGCAATTCAAGGCTCGCTCCACCACCGGTCGACACATGATCGACCTCATCGTCGAGACGGAACTGGGCGAGGGCGGCCGCCGAGTCGCCGCCACCCACCACCGTGAACCCCCGGCAGGCGGCGACCGCCTCGGCGACGGTGCGGGTGCCGGCGGCGAACCGCTCATCTTCGAACATGCCCATCGGCCCGTTCCAGAACACCGTGCGCGCCTCAGCGATCTCGTCAGAGAAAGCAGCGGCCGAACCCGGCCCAATATCGAAACCCTTCGCGCCATCGGGGAGGCGGGTTCCAAATGTCGCGTAGGCGCCCGTCGCGTCGACTCCGACGATGTCCTCGGGCAGGACAATTCGATCGCCATGCTCAGACAACAGCCTTCGGCAGGTGTCCACCTGATCGGGCTCAAAGAGCGAGTCGCCGATCGGCTTGCCCTGAGCGGCGAAAAAGGTGAAACACATCGCGCCGCCGATCACCAACCGGTCGACCACACCGAGCAGCGCATCGACCACGCCCAACTTGTCAGAGATCTTCGCGCCACCGAGCACGGCGACAAATGGGTGCTTCGGATGGTCTCGGAGACCGAGGAGCACTTCCACCTCGCGCTGCAGAAGCAGGCCCATCGCCGAAGGCAGTTTGGCTGGTGGCCCGACGATCGACGCGTGAGCACGGTGCGAGGCGCCGAACGCGTCGTTGACATACGCATCGATGCCCTCGATCAACTCGGCGACGTAGGCCGGATCGTTCGACGTCTCCCCCGAGTTGAACCGCACGTTCTCGATCAGATCGACGCCCGGCACGAGTTCGGCGAGGCGCTCACGAACGGGCTCAAGAGAGAACGCCGGGTCGGGACTGCCCTTCGGACGACCGAGATGGCTCGCGCACACCACACTCGCCCCCCGCGACCTCAACCACTCGATGGTGGGAAGCGCGGCACGAATCCGGAAGTCGTCGGTGATGACCGGCCGCCCACCCGAGCGGTCGAGCGGCACGTTGAAGTCGCACCGGACGAGCACACGACGACCATTGACGTCGCCGAGGTCATCGAGACGGGGGATCCCGTCGGAGGCCATCGTCAGGCGACGTGCTTGACGAGGTCGACGAGCCGGTTCGAGTAGCCCCACTCGTTGTCGTACCAGGAGCACACCTTGACCATCTTGCCCATCGACATCGTCATGCCGGAGTCGAAGATCGACGAATGCGGATCACCAACGATGTCGCTCGAGACGATCGGATCGTCGGTGTACTTGAGGATGCCCTTCAGCGCCCCCTTCGAGGCGGCGGCGCGGAACGCCGCATTGATCTCGTCCACTGAGGCGGCGGTCTTGAGGTTGGCTGTGAAGTCGGTGATCGAGCCGGTTGGCACGGGCACCCGAAGTGCCGTGCCATCGAGCTTGCCCTTCATCGATGCCATGACCAGGCTCGTGGCGCGGGCCGCGCCGGTCGAGGTCGGGATGATGTTGATCGCCGCTCCACGCGCGCGACGGAGGTCGCTGTGCGGGCCGTCGACGAGTGACTGGTCGCCGGTGTAGGCGTGCACCGTCGTCATGAGGCCGTTGACCACGCCGAAGGCGTCGTCGAGCACCTTCACCAGCGGCACGAAACAGTTCGTGGTGCACGAGGCGTTCGAGATCACCTTGTGGTCGCGGCGTCGGAAGTCCCGATGGTTGACTCCGTAGACCACCGTCAGGTCGGCGCCGTTCGACGGCGCCGAGACGATGACGAGCGGCGCTCCTCCATCCAGATGCATCGCCGCCTTCGGGCGATCGGTGAAGATGCCCGTCGACTCGACCACCACATCCACGCCGAGATCACCCCACGGGAGGTCAGCCGGGTTCCGCTCCGAGAGCACCCGGATCGTGTGGTCACCGACGCGAATACCGCCCTTCACCGCCCGGACATCGGCATCGAGGCGGCCCATGACCGAGTCGTACTTCAGCAGGTGCGCCATCTGATCGAGCGAACCGAGGTCGTTCACCGCGACGAACTCGACATCGGCCCCCTGCGCCGCGACGGCGCGGAAGAAGTTGCGGCCGATCCGGCCGAAGCCGTTGACACCTACTCGAACGGTCATGGGAAGTCCTTTCTGGCCGCTCGGACGGCGGTCTCGCGGGGGCAGAGCGCCCACAGGCTACCCGCTCCACCGAGAGGCCTCCGGGAGTCAGATCGGCTGGTGCAAGTCGCGATGGGTAGTGCGCGCGGCCACCCCGTGCTCACCGAGGCGGCGGGCCAACTCGTTCGCCACTGCAACGGACCGATGGCGGCCACCGGTGCATCCAACCGCGATCGTGAGGTAGGTGCGACCCTCGCCCTGATAACTCGGGAGCAGCTCGACCAGGAGAGATTCGAACCGATCGAGGAAGCGCGAGGTAACCGCCCGCTCGAGTACGTAGTCGCGAACCGCTGGGTCGTGCCCGGTGAGCGGACGCAGCGCCTCCTCCCAGTGCGGGTTCGGCAGAAACCGGACATCCATCACAATGTCGGCGTCGATCGGGAGGCCGTGCTTGTAGCCGAAGCTCTCCACCGCCACTTGGAGACGTCGACTCTCGACATCGTCGAAGGCCGTCACGATCCGATCCTTCAACTGGTGGACATTCAGGTCGCTGGTGTCGATGATGAGATCGGCCTGCTCCTTGACTCGTTCGAGGGCCAGGCGCTCCCGCTCGATCGCGTCTCGCACCCCGGAGGCATCATCGGCAAACGGGTGCCGGCGGCGAGTCGCGTCGTAACGCTGGGTGAGGCTCGCCGTGCTCGCGTCGAGGAAGAGCACTGTCACGTGGTGACCGTCCCCGCGCAGTTGCGCAACATGGGGCAGCAAATCGTCGTGGTTGCGGCCCGACACGAGCGCGAGCCGGTCGATCCCCCCAACAGGCTTTGAGGCGAGCTCGACGATGGTCGGCACCAACGAGGTCGGCAGGTTGTCGACCACGTACCACCCGATGTCCTCGAGCACTGCGGCCGCGCCCGACCGTCCGGCGCCCGAGAGCCCGGTGATCACGACGATTTCAGCCACAGCGTCAATCTAGATCGGGGACGCGGAGTCGTCGCCGCACACCTCAGCGGCGCACGAGACGCAAATGCAGGAGCCTCGGAACACTCCCCGCGTCGAAGTACTCCGGTGCTTGAGCGAGAAATCGCTCTGGAGGGGAGGGCTCATCCATGTGCTCGAGCACGAGTCCAGCATCGGCGAGCGCGTTCAGGTATCGCGAGAGTGGGCGGTGCAGGAATCGGATGTGCACCCCGAGCTCGACCTGCTCGATCGTCGCCGCCTCCTCGAGATACGGACCGATCCTCCAGTACTGCTCCGGAGGGTCGACCATATGGTCGTCGATCCACCCACTGCCCGGTGTCTGGAGGAGCGGATGGTTCAACATGAAGGTGAACCGTCCACTGGGCCGCAACACGCGGGCCACCTCGGCGATCGCGCCATCGACATCGTCGATGTGCTCGAACACCAAGCACGCAATGACCCCGTCAAAGCTCGCGTCGGCGAAGGGAAGCCCTGAGGCCCCTGCCTGGGCGAACATGGGGCCACCGGCGCGGGCGGCCGCCACGTCGATCTGGTTCGTCGTCGGGTCCACTCCAACCACCGAGGATCCCGCCGCGACAAGCGCCCGGGCGATCTGACCGTCTCCACAACCGAGGTCGAGCACGCGCCCTCGACCCGCCTGCTCGCCGACCGCCAAGGGGATGATCTGATCGACGTATTCGGGATCGGCGCCCTCGGTGAACCCTTCGATCCACCAGGCGGCGTGCTCCTCCCAGAGTCGCCGCGACAGGTCCCCCTCCCCCGCTGCCATGGGCTCAGGCTACGTTCGCCCCGTGGACTTCTCCGTATGGCCGAACATGTCGTACCCGGTCGAGGAACTGCTCGATCTCGCCCGCTGGCTCGACGCCGGTGACTGG
>RFQQ01000040.1 GCA_009924875.1 Actinomycetota bacterium
TCAACGGCCGAGGTGCTCGCCGGCGACCGAGACACCGTGGTGCCGCTCTCCAAGATCCGCCAACTCACGGGCAGTCACATGGTGGAGAGCAAGGCCACCTCACCTCACGCATTCAGCGTGGTCGAGGTCGACTACTCGAACGTCGACGCCACCCGCGGAGCGGTCAAGGCCGAGTTCCGCGCTGCCGAGGGCTTCTCTCTGACCTATCTGCCCTTCGTCGCTCGCGCCATCGTCGATGCTCTCGCGGAGTTCCCGCACCTGAACGCGAGTGTCGATGGTGACCGTCTGGTCGTTCATGGGTACGTCGACCTCGGTATCGCCGTCGACCTCGATCACGAGGGACTGCTCGCCCCGGTGGTGCGAAGTGCTGAGGCGAAGCGTCTGCGCGCCATCGCCCGCGAGATCCGGGACCTCGCCGACCGCGCCAAGGCCCGCCGACTCAGCCCCGATGAGATCCAGGGCGGCACCTTCACCATCTCGAACAACGGCTCGGCCGGCTCCGTACTCACGATGCCGATCATCAACCAGCCGCAGGTGGGGATCATCTCGACCGATGCGGTCGTTCGGCGACCCGTCGTCGCAGCCATGGCTGACGGAGGCGAGGCAATCGTTATCCATCCGGTTGGCAATCTCGCCATGAGTTGGGACCACCGCGCCTTCGACGGCGCCTATGCCGCTGGCTTCCTGAAGCGCGTCAAGCAGATCCTCGAGACTCGGGACTGGTCGGCGGAACTCTGAGATGGCGGGTCCGCTCCGGGTTCGATGGCTCGGGCGAGTCGCCTACCAGGAGGCCCTCGACCTGCAGCGCAGACTCTGCGCCGGTAGCGAGGGTGAGCATCTGCTGCTCCTCGAGCACGACCACGTGTTCACCTACGGGCGCCACGCAGACCTCGACCGCAACCTTCGCTGCGACCCCGCCCAGGTCGGAGCCGAACTGATCGCTGTCGACCGCGGCGGGGACATCACCTACCACGGTCCAGGACAGCTCACCGGCTATCCGATCGTCACCACCGACGGCGGTAAGGGCTCCCTCGATCACGTGCGCAGAGTCGAGGGAGTGGTGATCGACGCTCTTGCTCACCTCGGGCTCCACACCGGTCGACTCGAGGGCTACCCGGGAGTCTGGGTGGACCCCGAGGGGACCAACCCTCGCAAGATCGCCGCCGTCGGGGTTCGCATCTCCCGCGGGCGGAGCATGCACGGGTTCAACCTGAACCTCTCGACGGATATGGACTACCTCCGGCGCCACATCATCGCCTGCGGGATCGACGACCGCCCCGTGACCAGCATCCACGAGGAGGGACTCGACATCGAGATGCGGACACTCGTCGACGCCGTCGCCCAGGTCGCAGGACGACACTTCGGTGACGGCCGGGTCGAGCGACAGGAAGTCGTCTGGCGTCGCGTCGCCGAGGATTTGGCCCCCTTCTCGCGCGGAGCAGGTCCGGGCACCAGCAGCCGCCTTGCCGTGCGAGCGGGGGAGGCGGGCCTTACGGACGGGCTCAGCATTGAGACGCGAAAGCCAGAGTGGCTTCGTCCTGTCGTCCGCCATGGGGAGGAAGTGCTCGCCCTCCGCCGGACTCTGCGCTCACTCGATCTCGTCACGGTTTGCGAGGACGCGGGATGCCCCAACCTGTCGGAGTGTTGGGCCGAGGGCACAGCGACATTCATGGTGCTTGGTGAACGATGCACGCGGGCCTGTGGCTTCTGCCTCGTCGATACTCGGCGCCCCGAGCCCCCCATGGCCGATGAGCCCGAGCGCGTTGCGCAAGCGGTCGCGCACATGGGGCTCGAACACGCGGTGCTCACGATGGTGGCTCGAGATGATCTCGATGACGGGGGCCTCAGCCATGTCGCGGCCTGTGTTCGAGCCATCCGCGAGACGTCACCATCGAGCACGGTCGAGACGCTCATCTCCGATGCGGGCGGAAGTGCCGCCGCCCTCGAGTGCCTGATCGCGGAACGCCCCGACGTGCTCAACCACAATCTCGAGACCGTCGCTCGTCTTCAACGGGTGGTGCGACCGTCGGCGGGGTACGCACGGAGCCTCACCGTGCTCGCGCGCGCTGCCGAGGCGGGTCTCGTCACGAAGTCGGGGATCATGCTCGGCCTCGGTGAAAACGATCTCGAGATCGAAGGCTGCCTCGCCGATCTCGCCGCCGTCGGGGTCTCGATTGTCACCCTGGGCCAGTATCTCCGGCCGACCTCGCACCATGTGCCTGTCGACCGCTGGGTCGAGCCGGCGGAGTTCGAACACTGGGCTGAGGTGGCGAGGGGACTCGGCATCAGGCGAGCCGAATCGAGTCCTCTCACCCGCTCGAGTCACCACGCCGGTCACGCAGCCCGAGCGGTCGGCGCGGTCCCGGTCGCGCTGGGCTCGCGCGCGAGCAGCGCTCCTGCTTGACTGTCGCCATGTCGACGCAACTCGCCGATCCCGCCCTGATCGCCGCCCGACTCGATCGGGCCCGGGCCGCCATGCGCGACCGCGGCGTCGAGGCGCTCTTGGTCTCCGTGGGCCGCGATCTTCCGTATCTCGCCGGTTACGAGGCCATGCCTCTCGAGCGGGTCACGATGCTCGTGGTGCTCCCCGATGGTGAGGCCACGCTGGTGGTACCCGCCCTTGAGGCCGCCCGTGTGACCGAGATGCCTGGGGCGTTCACGGTCGTTCCGTGGAGGGAGACCGACGACGCGATCGGAGTGATCGCCGGATTGCTCGGTGACCGTCGCACCGTCGCCATCGGTGACCAGATGTGGGCGCGCTTTCTCGTCGAGTTGCTCGAGCGGATGCCCGATCTCCGAGTCCTCCGGGCCGTCGACGTGGTCGGTGACCTGCGGATGGTGAAGGACGATGCGGAAATCGAGGCCCTGGCAGCGGCCGGCGCCGCGGTCGACGGGATCGCGGCCGAGCTGCAGGCGGGCCGCATCCCCCTCCTCGGTCGCACCGAGGCTGAGGTCTCGGCCGACCTGTCGAGGAGAATCCTCGAGGCCGGGCACGAACGCGTCAACTTCGCGATCGTCGCGACCGGTCCAAACGCGGCGAGTCCCCACCATCATCCCGGTCCCCGGGTGATCGAGCAGGGCGATCTCGTGCTCTGCGACTTCGGGGGGACCATGGCCGGTTACTGCTCGGATATCACCCGCTGCGTGGTGGTCGGGGAGCCCGACCCTGAGGTGGTCGACGCGTGGGCGGTGTTGCGAGCCGCGCAGCAGGCAGCGGTCGAGGCAGCGGTGATCGGCACGCCATGCGAGGAGGTGGATCGCGCTGCCCGTCGGGTGATCGCCGAGGCGGGCTACGGCGACTACTTCATCCATCGAACCGGACACGGGATCGGCATGGAGGAGCATGAGGATCCCTACATGGTTGAGGGCAACTCTCGTCCGCTGGTCGCCGGTCACGCCTTCAGCGTCGAACCGGGCATCTACGTCCCTGGTCGCTGGGGAATGCGACTCGAGGACATCGTCGTCGCGACCGAGCAGGGTCCGCGGCGTCTGAACCGCGCCGATCACGCCCTCGCCGTGGTCTGAGCGACCTCAGCGCGTCGCGAGAAGGGATTCGTCGGCGGCGTCCTCGTAGGACACGAGGTCGATCGTGAGGTCGGCGCCGTCATATCCCGCGAGCACCCCTGACGGCAGCGCGCAATACGACTTGTCCCCACCGGCGACCGGCACCGCCACGCATCGTGCGGTCTTCCCCGCGACCGAGTAGTCGGTCACGGTGCCCGGTCCGATGGACCGATTCGCGTCGGTCCGGAGGCGGTTCTCCATCGCCCGCGACCAGAACTGGTGGGTGACCTGCACATCGCTGATCGCGGCGTCGTTGATGCCGCTCTCGCAGGAGGCTCCGATGAGGTCGCAGGTCGCGGACCGCTCTCCGTCGACCAGAAATCGAATGTGGCCGACGGTGATTGAGCGTCGGGAACCGGTTTGGGTGACAACCGCCTGGGTGGTCGCCCCTCCGAACTTCGTGAAGATCAGATACGAGGCGGTGAATTCGGCGGCGTCCGCCCCAGCCATGAGGTTGAGCACCTCGAGCGCACCGGGGTCGTCGACCGGGGGAGCATCGACCAAGGTGGGGCGAGGTCCGGTCGCGCATCCGCTGAGAACCGCCACCGCGGTGAGTAACGCGAGGCGACGTCCCATCCCGACCGAAGGCTACGGGCAGTACCCTCCGCCGACGTGATTCGTCTCGACGCCGCGACCGTCGCCTTGCAGTGGTCGGTGGGCGGAATGGCGATGTGCTGGTTCACCACCCGACGCCGCGTGGTCGGTGTCGGCTATGGGTGGCTGCTCCGAGGCGTCTACGCCGTGCTCGCCGTCCTCGGGGTCGCTGCGGGCGTCCGGGCGGGTGCACTCGGTCTTCGGGAGGTATCGGCTGGGGCAGCCGCGGTTGGCTGTCTCGCCGTCCTCGCCGTATCGATCGTGAGGCGCCACGCGGGGGTTGCGCTCGCCGAGGCTGAGCATGATCGACGGACGGCGCGCGTCGCGGCGATGACCGGCATCGAACGCGAATCCCGTGACGTTGCAGCACGAGGAGACGAGTTCCCTCCCGTTCTTGATCTTGTGCCGGTCGCGCTCGGACTCATCGGCCTCGTCGCTGGCGCGATCTCCGCCGTTGACGGCTCCGCTGGCGATGTGATCGTGTCGCTGCTTCGGGTCACCGTCGGCGCGCTCTTCCTCGGCGCAGTGACCGACGCGATGCTGCTCGGGCACTGGTATCTCGTGCAACCTGGCCTGCCGCGCTCGCTCCTCAACGAGATCGTGGGTGCCGTTGGCCTGCTCTGGCCCATCGAACTCGCGGTCATGCTCTTGCCGACGGGAATGTGGAGTGTCCTCACCGGCTCCGTGGATGACGGCTGGGGCGGCCAGCTCGGATGGTTCTGGCTGGCGTGCACGATCACGACGATCGCGTTGGTCGTCGTGACTCGGGCGGCCCTCAAGGAACGGCAGTACTCGGCGGTCATGGCAGCCACCGGTCTGCTCTATCTCGCGATTCTCACCGCGTTCGGTATGGACCTCGTGGCCCGAGCCGTACTCGCCGGATGACCGACTCGCGGCGCTGAGCCCCGCCCGCCTAGGTCAGTTGACCTGGCGCTCGTGTCCCTCCCAGAACGGCTGCCGCAGCTTGAACTTCTGGAGCTTGCCGGTGGCGGTTCTCGCGAGTTCGGTGCGGAACTCGACGCGTTTCGGGCACTTATAGCCCGCCAGTTTGGTGCGGGTCCACGAGATGACGTCCTCCGGCGAGAGCTCAGAGCCTGGGGTGGTGACGACCAGAGCGGTGACCAGCTCGCCCCACTTCTCGTCGGGGATCCCGATCACGGCGACCTCGGTCACCTCCGGGTGCTGGAAGATCGCGTCCTCCACCTCGATCGACGAGACGTTCTCTCCTCCGGAGATGATGACGTCCTTCTTGCGATCCGAGATCGTCACGTAGTTCGCCGCGTCGATCGATCCGCCGTCGCCCGTGTGGAAGAAGCCGTCGCGGATCGCCTCGGAGGTTGCCTCCGGCTGCTCCCAGTAGCCCTCCATGATCATGTTTCCGCGGGCGAGCACCTCACCCTCGGGATCGACGTCCATGGTGCAACCGACGACGGGCGCGCCCGCCCGGTTGAGCAGGGTCGCTCGCTCTCCGGCCGTGAGCGCATCCCACTCCGCCCGTCCCCGGTTCATCGTGAGCACGGGAGCGGTTTCGGTGAGTCCGTAGATCTGCACGAACTCCCAACCGAGCTCGGTCTCGCAGCGCTCGATCGTCCGAGTGGGAGGCGGAGCGCCCGCGACCACGATGCGGACGCGACCGGCACCGGGGATCGGACCCTTCCAGTCGGCGGCGGCATCCAGGATCATGTTGAGCACAGCGGGAGCGCCGCACATGAGCGTGACGCCTTCCGTCTCGACGCGTCGGAGGATCTCCGCGCCGTCGATCTTGCGGATGATGACGTGACGGGCGCCCATGCCCGTGACGGCGTAGAGCATCCCCCAGCCATTGCAGTGGAACTGGGGGAGCGTGTGGAGGTACACATCGCGATCGCTGACCCCCATGTGCCAGCCGAACACGGCCGCGTTGAGCCAGACATTGCGATGGGTGAGCTGCACCCCTTTCGGTCTCGCCGTCGTGCCAGAGGTGTAGTTGATGGTCGCCGTCGCGTCCTCGTCGGGTTCCCATGCTTGGGGTTCGACGTCGAAGCGCATGAGTTTGGCGTCGGTCTCGGCACCGATCGTCCACTTCATCTCGCACTGAACCGAGGCCAGCGCTTCCTCAAGTTCGGGGTCGACGAGCAGGATGCGCGCTCCTGAGTGCTCAACGATGTACGAGACCTCCTCGGCGACAAGGCGGAAGTTGACCGGCACGAGGATGCGTCCCGACCCCGAGACACCGAACAGGGCGGTGAGGAGCCGGGCCGAGTTGTGCGAGACCATGGCAACGCGTTCGCCCACACCGATACCGAGCGCGTCGAGCCCCGCGGCGATCGCACGGGCGCGACGTGCCATCTCGGCGTAGTCGAAGGATCCCCAGCTCTCGGCTGGCTGGTCCGGCTCGTCGAC
>RFQQ01000005.1 GCA_009924875.1 Actinomycetota bacterium
GCATCTAAGTGGGAAACCCGTTCGAAGATGAGTGTTCCCATGCGGTTAACGCAGTAAGGCCCGTGGCAAGACCACCACGTTGATAGGCCGGAGGTGTACGCACAGCAATGTGTTTAGCCGACCGGTACTAATCGGCCGAGGGCTTGGTTTAGCTCAGCTCGTGCTTGCTCTGGAGTCCTCGGGTGCATACCCGTTTGACAACAAGTTTCGGTGGCCATAGCGACAGGGTCACACCCGTTCCCATCCCGAACACGGAAGTTAAGCCTGTCAGCGCCGATGGTACTTGGGGAGAGATCCCCTGGGAGAGTAGGACGCCGCCGGATTTCGCACTCGAGAGGCGCTGGACTTCGGTCCAGCGCCTCTCGTCGTTTTCACCCTCGAACGGCGTGCTGTCCGCGTTTGCCCGGCTTAGCCTCGGTGCGGTGCCAGAACAGAGCGGTCCCTCCCGTCGTCCCAGCCGGGGCCGTCCCAGTTCGGGGGCAGCGGGCCGCGGTGGCCCAGGTGGTGCCGCGCGGGGCGGGCGGCGCGGTGGTCCCGGTCGTGGTGCCGGGGGAGCCTCATCCGGGGGATCTCGTGGTGGCCCAGGGGGCCGGCGAGATGGCGGTGGGGAGCGGTCCGTTTCGGGAAGATCGACCGGCGGGCGTCCCGCAGGGCCAGGTCGTAGCGGTGGTCCCGGTCGCAGTGGCGGTGGCGGTCGCCCATCGGGTCCCGGACGCACCGGAGGCGGGGCTCGCCCGTCGGGTCCCGGACGCACCGGAGGTGGCGGTCGCCCGTCAGGTCCCGGACGTTCCGATGGACGCGGTCGCTCCGGACCGCCTCGCGCTGGTCGCCCTGACGGAAGGAGCCGGTCAGACGAGGGTGAACGTCGGCTTCCTGCTCGTGAGCCGCGTAACGAGGCAGAGCGACGAGCCGCGGAGGTCCGATCCCGCGGAGGCGGTCTCCGTCGCAAGGGCGGCATCGGGCAGGACGTTCCCCCGGAGCCGCAGGCCGAATGGATCGACGAGGGCCCCGTGCGCGACGAGGCGGTTGCGGCTGTCGAGCGGGCGGAGCGCCGGCGGACGCCCTCCGATCTCTCGCCCACGTTGGCGGCGGAGATCGATGGGGCGAGCGGCGGGGGGCAGCGGTCGGCGCGTCTTCGCGAGCGTCTCCTCAACGCCTATGAGGCCTTGGAGCGCGAGAGGTTTGGTGACGCGCGTCGCATGGCGAATGCCCTGGTCAAGGAGTTGACCTCGGTCGCCGCCGTCCACGAGATCATCGGGCTCTCCAATTACCGGATGGGCAACTGGCGCCCAGCCGCCGCGGCCCTCGAGCGCTCCCAGGACCTTCGGCCAGAGCCCTCCACGCTGCCGGTGCTCATGGACTGCCTGCGCGCCCTCGGACGCCACCGGGAGGTGGCATCGGTGTGGACCGAACTGAAGGGAATGTCGCCAGCTCACGAGGTGATGGCGGAGGGCCGCATCGTCGCGGCTGGATCCCTTGCCGACGGCGGTGATCTCGCGGGGGCGATCGCTCTCATGGACCCCGCTACCGCGAGACCGAAGCGAGTACGGGATCACCATCTCCGCCAGTGGTACGTCCTCGCCGATCTGCATGATCGGGCCGGGGACGTAGTCGCCGCTCGTCGGTGGTTCGAGCGAATTCTCTCTCAGGACGACGATTTCGTCGATGTTCGCAGCCGCCTGCGTCAGCTCGGCCGCTGATCTCGCTCACCGACCGGTAGCCAGCGAATACCCTGAGGACGTGGTCGGTCCCCACTTCCGCGCCGGGGTGATCCTCGTGGTCCGACGCGGTGACGGCACAGTGATGGCCTTCGAGCGTTCGGACGTACCTGGAGCGTGGCAACTACCCCAGGGCGGCCTCGACGATGGTGAGTCACCGGAGGCGGCCGGGTGGCGGGAACTCGCCGAGGAGACGGGACTCGGTCCAGAGTCGGTGCGCCTCACTGACGCACCGCCGAGTTGGACGGTCTATGAGCTTCCTGCCGAGCAGCAACGTCCGGGCCGTTTAGGACAGGCCCACCGTTGGCTGTTCTTCGATGTCCTCGACGACCACGTCGAGCCGACCCCTGATGGGGTCGAATTCTCCGCGTGGGCGTGGATGACTCCAGCCGCGCTGATCGACGTTGTCGCCGCGTTCCGGCGACCTGGCTACGAGGAGATGTTGGGTGGAATCCGCTGACCTCTTCAGCGCGGCGGCCCGCGATCGCCTGACATCGAAGGCGCCGCTGGCCGCTCGGCTCCGGCCGACGACCATCGATGACGTCGTGGGCCAGGCGCACCTTGTCGGGCCGGGTCGACCGCTGCGACGCCTCGTCGAACAAGATCGCCTCACGTCAGCGATTCTGTGGGGTCCGCCCGGAACGGGGAAGACCACGCTCGCGCTTGCGATCGCTGGGTCGACGGCGCGCGCGTTCGAGCAGTTGTCGGCGGTCACAGCGGGAGTGGCTGATGTGCGGGCCACGATCGCTCGGGCGACCGCCCTGCTCGGCGAGCAGGATCGCCGGACGATTCTCTTCCTTGACGAGATACATCGGTTCTCGAAGTCGCAGCAGGACGCCCTACTGCCCGCGGTCGAGGATGGAACCCTCACCTTGATCGGCGCCACCACCGAGAATCCGTTCTTTGAGGTGAACGCTCCGCTGCGAAGTCGCTCCACCCTGTTCCGCCTCGAGCCACTCGGCCGCGAGGACGTGAGAACCCTCGTCCTACGCGGCCTTCAGGCCGAGGGCGCGTCAGCATCCGAGGAGGCGATCGACCTGTTGGTGGAACGCGCTGGAGGCGATGGGCGTCAGGTGCTTACCGCGCTTGAGGTGGCCTGCGCTCTCGCCGGTGCTACCCCCGTCAGCCTCGAGCATGTCGAATCAGCCCTCGGCACGAGTGCGCTTCGATACGGCCGCGACGACCATTACGACGTGATCAGCGCGTTCATCAAGTCGATGCGAGGCTCCGATCCCGACGCCGCCGTCTACTGGTTGGCCCGGATGCTCGAAGCCGGCGAGGACCCGCGTTTCATCGCGCGTCGAATCGTGATCGCCGCGAGCGAGGAGGTGGGGGACGCGGATGACTCCGTGCTCGGCGTGGCGGTGGCCGCGGCCCGCGCTCTCGAGTTCGTCGGCCTGCCCGAGGCGCAATTGAACCTTGCTCAAGCGGCTATCGCTGTTGCGCGTGCTCCGAAGAGCTCCGCGGTGTCGCGAGCGATCTGGGACGCGCGTGCGGACGTACGCGCGGGAGCGGTGGCTGAGGTGCCGGCTCACTTGCGCGACTCGCACTACTCCGGTGCCTCGGAACTCGGCCACGGAACCGACTACGTCTCCCCGCACGATGATGCGGTCGCCGCTCGTGAACAGCGCTATCTCCCCGATGAACTGGCCGATCGCGGCTGGTACCGTCGGCGCCGTTCGCACGACGAGACGAGGGAGGCCGACTGACCATGACGACGGGAGAGCTGGTGCTCGTGGCTGCGATCGTGCTGTGCGCGATCGGTCTCGCGGCTCTCGCCGTCGCCCTTGTTCGAGTTCTCGATGCGCTCGCGGCGCTGCGAGTCGAGGTTCGAGAGCTCCGAGACCAGTCGAATCGGATGATCAGCGAACTTCGCGTGAGCACGGATCAGGCACGGGACGCTGTCGGCGCGGCTCGCGAGGACCTCATCCGTTTCGATCGCGTCCTCGGTTCTGCGGAGGCCATCTCCTCGGCTGTCGGTCGCGGTGGTGGAGCGGCGCGGCGGGTCTTCGCGACGCCGGTGATCAAGGGGGTAGGTGTGGTGACGGGAGTGAAGCGGGCCGTCGACCGGCTTCGTACCGGTGGTGAGCGTTTCGAACTCGTCTCGGGTGAGTCGAAGAGGCGGCGAGCATGATCAAGCGATTGACCTGGTTCTTCGCCGGTGTGATCGCTGGGGTCGGCGCCGCGCGCTCTGCGAAGCGCCGTGTCGTTCGCACCGCGAGGCGCCTGTCTCCGACGTATGCGGCGGAGCGGCTGCGCCGGAAGGCTGAGCATGGTGTCGACACGGTCGCTGGTGCTGTCCGCGAGGGTCGGCTCGCTATGGCGAATCGCGAGCGCGAGCTTCGCGCCCGTCTCGACCGTCGCGTTCATCCAATCGACACCCGTCTCGGCGACGACGAGACGCTGTTGGTGGACGGTGCTCCGGTGGAGCCCGGCCGGGTCGTGGTGATGCGCTCCGAGCGCGACTGAGACATGACATCGGCGCGCGCTGGGCGCCCCTATGTCGACCGACCGGTGATCGACGGTGACCGGGCCGATGAGGTGGCGCGCGCGGCGGCCTCGAGATGGGGGCTCCCCGCGCCGAGGCTCCTGCGGGCGTCGATGAATCGCGTGTATGCGGCGGGGGAAGCGATCCTCCGAGTTGGGCATGTCAACGGTCGTGCGGAGTCCCAACTCGAACTCGCCCGTCGGCTCCACTCCGCCGGCATCGCCGTGCCGGACCCGATGCGGGATGAAGCGTTCGGCGAAGGCGATCTCGTGGTGACGTCCTGGGCCCGGGTGACGGGATCGGGTTCAGTGGATTGGGTGTCGATCGGCCGGGCGGTGGCGCGTCTCCACAAGGAGTCGTCAGATGACCTGGTTCCCGGGGATCACCCGGTGGCTGATCCCCGTTGCTTTCCGTGGTGGGATTTCGACGGCCTGCTCGGAGAGTTGGCGGAGAGCATCGACACCGCTGCTCTTGCCGCAATTCAGCGAGTTCTCGATCGACACGCTGGCTGGGCCGACTGGAGCGGGGAGCGCTTGGTTCTGTGCCACGGGGATATCCATCCCGGGAACGTTGTCGTCGGGGTTGACGGGCCTGTCTTGTTGGACTGGGATCTTCTGTGCCTGGCACCCCGTGAGTGGGATCTCGCCGCGATGTCGGTCTGGGCGAGGAACTGGGGCGGCGACTCGGCGTGGTTCGAGGACTTCGGCCGCGGCTATGGGGTCGAAGTCGACGCGAATCGACTGAGGGCTCTCGGCGATCTGCGCGACCTCGCGGCGACGCTGATGGCGGTTCGAGCAGGACGTCGCGACACCGCTCGCGCGGCTGAGGCGCGGCGGCGTCTCGACTTCTGGCGGGACGGAACAGGCCCTCGTTGGACGAGTTCCTAGGCGGTGAGGCGCCGCAGCAGACGCTGGGCCACACGCCCGTATGGCGGGTAGGCGAGCTTCGGATCCGGTCTGGTCGGGCGTTGAAGGATGGATCGCAGATGACTCAGTCGATCGAAACCCGCTTGTCCGTGATACGCCCCATGTCCACTCTCGCCCATACCCCCGAACGGGAGCTCGTGCACGGCGAGGTGTAACAGGGTGTGGTTGATCACGGCTCCTCCGCTCGGAACGGTGTCGAGAATGCGGCGGGCACGCTCGTCGGAGCCGGTGAACGCGTAGAGCGCGAGTGGGGTCGGACCGGATGCCATCTGGCGGAGTGTTTCGTCGAGGTCGTCGACGGGGAGAACCGGCAGGATCGGGCCGAAGATCTCGTCGGCCAGCACGTCGGTGGAGGGCCCGGGTTCGATGAGCAGGGTCGGGCTGACGAACCGACGGTCTCGATCAACGATCCCGCCGACGACTTCTCTCGCCTCGGAGCTCCTGATGAGGCCGTCGAGGCGATCGACATGGTGGGTATTGATGATGCGCCCGTAGTCCGCACTCAACGCGGCGTCCTCGCCGAAGGACGACCGAATCTCGGCCGTCATGAGTGAAACGAGGCGGTCAGCGACCTCGCGCTCGACGACGACGTGATCGGGCGCCACACAGGTCTGACCCGCGTTGACGAACTTGCCCCACACGATGCGTCGCGCCGCGACGGCGAGATCGGCATCGGCGCACACGATCGCGGGGCTCCGACCGCCGAGTTCCAATGTGACGGGAGTGAGGTGCTTCGCAGCGGCCTCCATGACGATGCGACCGACGCGGCCGCCTCCGGTGTAGAAGATGTGGTCGAAGCGCTCCTGAAGCAGGGCGGAGGTCACCTCAGCGCCGCCCGACACCACGGCGCAGTTCTCGACGCCAAGTACTCCCGGCAGGTTCGACTCGATGAGCTCGGCCGTGCGTGGCGCGAGTTCTGAGGGCTTCACCACGACCGAGTTTCCCGCGGCGATCGCAGTGACAACCGGAGCGAGAGCGAGATGCAACGGGTAGTTCCAGGGTGCGATCACGCAGACCACCCCGAGGGGAGTAGGCACCACCCGGCCTCGACCAGGTCTGGCCACCGCTGGTAGCGGTACTCGCCGCGGGCGCATCCACTCCCGAAGATGCCGACGGGCGTAACGGGACTGTCCGATGATGAATCCGATCTCGGTTGACCAGGCCTCGGTGGCGCTCTTGCCGAGATCGGCCGCGAGTGCTGCCGCGTAGTCGGCCTCGTGCTCGCGGAGGTGTTTCTCGAGGCGAATCAGTCGATCGGCGCGCGCGCCGGCCTCGCGGAGCATGGGAGTGGCCGCTCGGAGCTCTTGGATGCGGACACCACCCTTGGCGACAGCCTCGTTCAGCGGTTCAGTCATGGGGTCGAGCCTACGATGGGCCGCCATGGAGGACCCGATCGACCCCGCGGTCGCGGCGCGACTCGACACGCTCGCTGAACGGCTCGTCGACGTGAGCGCCGAACTCGACGATGTGATGTTCGACGTGCTGCGACGAGCGAGCGTTGATGGAAGCGACCGACCGGCGATCGACCGCGAGTTGCAGAAGGTTCGGCGATCGATCGAGAAGGCGGTGAACCTCCTCGGGTCGATCGCGTCCTGATCCGCTCAGACTCCCGTCTCGGTGACGGTGTTTAGGCGATCGATGAGCCGACGTAGACCGGCCGCGTGCCGCGTGTCGTAGTCAACGGAAAGTCGCTCGAGCGCGAGTCGGTCGCCGTCGGCGACTTCCGCGGCGGTCGGTTCAACCGCCTCGATCGTCCCGCCTCGCGAAAGGTCGGAGAACTCCCGCCGTAGATCATCGAGCCGAGCCGGGGACGGGAGGTGGTGAAGCCGGATGATGAGCCGGTCGCCGACAAAGCGGATGCTGTCGAAGTTGGAGTAGAAGCGCTCGAGTTCCTCGGCGACTCCCTCGGCATCGTGTCGAATCCGGTAGAGGCCGACGTCGTCCGCGTCGACCATCGCGCGCGCGACCAAGTGCTCGCGGATGAAGGCGTCGACCGCTTCCCAGTAGGGGTCATCCGGGGTGTCGAGCAGCACGATTGGGACCGGAAGCCCCTTGCCGGTCTGCGTGAGGGTCAGCAATTCGAACGTCTCGTCGAGGGTTCCGAACCCGCCCGGCAGACAGATGAATCCGGCTGACTCCTTGATGAGCATGAGCTTTCGGGTGAAGAAGTACTTCATGCTCACGTACTTCGCGTCACCGGCGATGACCGGGTTCGCTCCCGTCTCGAAGGGAAGTCGGATCGATACGCCGATACTCGCCTCGCGCCCAGCACCCTCCATGCCAGCCTGCATGATTCCTGGTCCCGCCCCGGTGACGACCATCCATCCTCGAGCGGCGAGCTCTGCAGCGACCCGCACGGTCTGTTGGTACACGGGGTCATCGGCTCCGGTGCGGGCGCTTCCGAAGATCGTGACTTTCCGCCGATCTCGATATGGCGTGAACATCTCGTAGGCCTCGCGCATCTCCTTGAGCGCGTTGGTGGCGATTTTGAGATCGAGGGGATGCGGATGATCGGCCAAGAGGCCGAGGGCCTCGGTGAGGAGCGACCGCGCGACCCGTCGATCGATGTTCGTGCCAGGGCTCTCGATGCCATCGAGCGCGGCCTCGGCGAGGGCGTCGATGGACGACGGGGTCACCGGAGAGTGCTGGCCTTCGTCTCGAGAGCTGAAATGAGGTCGTCGAAACTCGTGGCGAAGGACGCGAGTCCTTCGAGTTCGAGTTGTTCCGCGACCTGGTCGAGATCGATGCCCGCTTCCCCGAGAGCCTCCCAGCGGGCGTCGTCGCCGATGGGGTCCGTATCGATGGCGCGGTCGAGAGCGCCGTGATCGAGGAAGGCCTCGAGGGTGGACTCGGGCACCGTGTTGACGGTTTCGGGGCCGATCAGGCCATCCACGTAGCACACATCGGAGTAGGCGGGATCTTTCGTGCCGGTGCTCGCCCAGAGAGGGCGCTGCGTACGGGCACCGAGGCTGGCGAGTCGATTCCATCGGTCCCCGGAGAAGATCTCGACATAGCGTCGGTACGCGAGTCGACCTTGGGCGAGGGCGGCCGTTCCGCGTAACGCGGAGTCGGCCCCGAGTCGCCGATCGACCTCGGTGTCCACTCTCGAAATGAAGAAGCTCGCCACCCCGGCGACATCGGACAGATCGGTGGCGCCGTCGGAGACGCGATCCTCCAGGCCTGCGATGTACGCCTCGGCGACCTCGGCGTATCGCTCGATACCGAAGATCAGTGTCGTATTCACCGAGATACCCGCACGGATGGCGCCTCGGATGGATGGGAGGCATTCCTTGGTGGCCGGGATCTTGATCATCACGTTGCCTCGGTCGACTCGGGCGGCGAGATCGCGGGCCGCCTCGAGCGTTCCCGTTCCGTCGCGCGCCAAGGCGGGCGAGACCTCAACCGAGACAAAGCCGTCGGATCGGTCCGAGTCCTCGTGCAGGGCACCGAAGGCATCGCAGGCATCGCGGATGTCGTCAACCACCATGACCCAGTAGGCGGCCTCGGTCTCGAGACCGCCGGAGATCAGACGAGAGAACTGGTCGTCGTAGTCGTTGGAGCCGCCGATCGCCTTGGCGAAAATCGTCGGGTTGGAGGTGAGTCCGCGGACGCCTCGAGCGATCCATCGCTCGAGTTCGCCGTTGTTCAACATGGCGCGGCTGAGGTTGTCGAGCCAGATGCTCTGACCTTGATCGCTATAGAGACGGGCGAGGTCGGTCATCAGCTCACGCTCGCCAGCCGACGGGCGGCCTCGACGACCGCCTCCACCGAGATGCCGAGATGCTCGAGGGCGACTCCACCGGGGGCGCTGACACCGAACGAGTCGATCCCGATGCTGGCGTCGGCCCACTCCGCCCATCCGAAGGTGCTGGCGGCTTCCACCGAGAGCACCGGGATGCCGGACGGGATGATGTCGTGGACGATGGTCGGCGATTGGGAGCGGAATCGGTCCCATGACGGCATGGACACGACGCGGGCGCGGATGCCGTGATCTTCAAGGGCGGTGGCGGCGTGAACGGCGAGGGCGACCTCGGCACCGGTACCAACGATGACCAAATGTGGGTCGGAGGCGTCGACGACGACGCCAGCTCCGGTACACACCGCGGTGCCGTCGGTGACGACCTCGACATCCTGCCTCGAGAGAACGAGAACCGTTGGACCGTCATGGGCGACCGCATCGGCCCAGGCGGCCGTCGTCTCGTTCGCATCGGCCGGACGGATGACGTGCAGCCCGGGCACCGCGCGAAGGGTCGCGAGATGCTCGACGGGTTGATGGGTCGGCCCGTCCTCCCCGACGGCAACTGAATCGTGGCTGAAGACGAAGACGCATCGGGCACCCGAGAGGGCGGCGAGGCGCACCGGAGGGCGCATGTAGTCCAGGAACACGAGGAACGTTCCACCGACAGGCAAGGCCCCTCCGTGGAGGGCGAGGCCGACCATCGCCGAACCCATCGCGTGCTCCCGGACCCCGTAATGAACTTGGCGTCCTGACGGATCGGCCGCGGAGTGCACGGTGAGCCCGGCGACTTTCGTGCCGGTGTTGCCGGTGAGGTCAGCGGAGCCGGCGACCAGTCCGGGCAGCAGTTCGGAGGTGGCGTCGAGCGCTACCTGGATTGCCTTGCGGGTGGCGACGCGTGCCCCCGGTTCCCACGAGGGAAGCGCCGCGGCGAAACCGTCGATAGTCGGTTCGAACATCGCGGACCACTCCGGGGTCGCTCGGATCCCAGAGCTTGCGGACTCCCACACGGCGCGACGGGCCGCCGCGCGCGCGGAGGTGTGCGCTCGGTAGGCGTCGACGAGTTGCTGGGGAACGTGAAACGGCTCGTCGGGGATTCCGAGGACCTTCTTGGTGCGGGCCACATCCTCGGCGTTGAACGCGAGTCCGTGGGCTGCGTGGCTGTCGGTGTGATCGGGGGAGGGGAAGCCGATGTGGGTTCTAAGCACCAAGAGGGTCGGCCGGCCATCGCCCTCTCGGGCGGCGACCAACGCCGACTCGAGGGCGTCGAGATCCTCACCGATGTCGCCAAGCTCGACGACCCTCCAGCCGTAGCCGGTGAAACGCGCGCTTACGTCGTCATCGCAGGCGAGCGAGGTGCCGCCGTCAATGGTGATCCGGTTGTCGTCGAAGACGCACACAAGACGATCGAGTCCGAGATGACCGGCGAGCGACGCCGCCTCATGACTCACCCCCTCCATCAAGCAGCCATCCCCGGCGATCACCCAGGTGTGGTGGGAGACGGCCTCGGCGCCGAAGCGCTCCCGCTGCAATCGCTCCGCCAGCGCCATGCCGACGGCGTTCGCGAATCCCTGACCGAGCGGTCCGGTCGTGACCTCGACGCCGGGCGTGTGACCGGCCTCCGGGTGCCCGGGGGTGCGTGAGCCGAGGGCGCGGAAGGAGCGCAGATCGTCGAGTTCGAGTCCGAGTCCGCTCAACATGAGCAGGCTGTACTGCAGGATCGACGCGTGTCCGGCCGACAAGATGAACCGGTCGCGGTCGCTCCAGTGTGGGTCCGAGGGGTCGAACCTCATGACCCTGCTGTAGAGCACGTGGGCGAGTGGCGCGAGGGCCATGGCCGTTCCCTGGTGGCCGCTGTTCGCCGCGAGAGGGGCGTCCATCGCCAGTCCTCGAATCACGGCAATCGCGAGTCGGTCGAGGTCCTCGCCGAGCGGCGGCGGTTCGTCGTTCAGCACGGCGTTGACACTAACCGTGAGCCCCGGGCCACCGGGGGAGCGGAGTCACGCAGCCGGGAGGAGGGTGAGTGGCACGGTCGTCCACGGCCCACGATCGATACGACAGTGCGCGTAGACGGTGGTGTGCTCCTCAAGGGCGATCTCAGCTCGAACGAGTCGGTAGGTGAACTTGCCTGGTTCGACCTGGAAGGGACTCACGTTCCGTGCGATCTGCTCAGCCTCGGCGTTCGGATCCGAGTCGGCGGTGACGATCACCTCGAATACCCCCGCGCCTGCCTCATCGGGCCGACAATGGATCAGGGCGACGAGGTGGGGTTCGATCGTGACAGGGGGAGGAGACGGCGCAACGAGGGAGAACATCACGCCGGTGAGATCGAGACGGGTTGACGGCCCATCGACCTGACGCATGTTGAACTCCTCCACGAACAGCGCCGAGATCACCTGCATACCGAGCACCCTACGAGCGAGCCGAGAGATCCGTTGATCAGGTGGGGAAGGGCCCTGCCGCGCTAAACCTGATGCGACGGTTGCGGCGTCCTTTGTTCTCGATCTTGTCGATGGTGAGCGGCGGGGACTGCGCGGTGTTGGTGAGGTGGGTTCCTCCACAGGCCTGCCGATCGATCCCCTCCACGACGACGATTCGAAGCCGTCCGTCGGGCGTCGGCGGGGGTGCGACAGAGAGACTCCGAACCAAGCCGTGGGCTTCGGCTGCCTCGTCGGCCACCACGTAGTCGGTCGCGACCGAGACCCCATCGGAGATGATCCGGTTGAGGGGGTCGGCTAGGGCGCGGAGCCGGTCGTTGTCGACCTCGCTCAGATCGAAGTCCATGCGACCGGTCCCGTCATCGTTGATCTGGGCGCCGGTCACCAGCGTGCCGTCGAACTCCTCAAAGACGAGGGCGTTCAGGACATGGCTCATGGTGTGGAGGGCGGCGATTCGTCGTCGACGCTCTCCGTTGATCTTCACGAGCACATCGCCATGGACTTCGGCGGTCGAGTCATCGAGAAGGTGCCACCACCGACCGTCCTCGCCGACCTCGATCGAGATCACGTTGAGGTTTCCAGTCACCGTCGAAAGCTCGGCTTGGTCGCCAAGTTGCCCGCCGCCGCCTGGGTGGAGCGCACTGCGGTCAAGAACTACGGCGCCGGGTCGGGACTCGACGATCACTGACTCGTGTTCAAGGAGGTCGGGTTGCTCGTGGCACAGATAGACGGCCATCTCGGCACGCTAGGTCCCTGAGAACGGTGGCGTCACATCAGTCGCGGGTGCACGCGGAGCACCACCGTGTACGTCCCGTCGATGGGAACGGCACCGAAGTGTCGGGAGTCGATGGCGTCCTCGGGATTGTCGCTACCAAGTTCCATTCGGTCGCCCGACACCTTGACGACGCGCTTCACGACCCAGATGTCGCGTTCGGGGTGAGGGGCGCATCGGATCTGGCCGACGCGCGCCGGAAGTCCGCGAACCCCGATCAACCCTTGGCCGGGGGTCAGCGTCGGCGTCATCGAGAGGTCGGCGACGACGAACCGACGCAGGGGGGTGAGCCTTCCGGATCGACCGTGCGCCGCCATCGGGCGGAGGGTAGTGTCGGCTCGGCCAACCCCACCGCGCGGCCCGACCGCGCCCGTCCGAGGAGATTTCATGCTCTCACGACTCTTCAGCTCCGCCACCGTCGCTCACGCGCACTGCGATCTCTACTGCGGGGTCTACGACCCAGCGCAGGCGAAGATCGAGGCCCTGAGCGTGGTCAAGACCGCCCAGAAGTACCACGATTCCGATGACGAGGTGTTTCGCCAGCGATGCGTCCTCGTCAAGGAGCAGCGGGCCGAGGAAGCCAAGCATCACCTCATGGTGCTCTGGGCTGATTTCTTCGCACCGGCGCACTTCGAGCAGTTCCCGCAGCTTCATGACCTCTTCTGGAAGGCCACTCACCAGGCGGGAGAGGCGAAGAAGTCGATGGACCCGGCAGTCGGTGAGCAACTCGTCGCCTACATCGATGAGATCGCCGACATCTTCTGGCAGACCGACAAGGGTCGCCAGATGGGCGTTTACCCGCCGAACTGAGCGAGCCGGGTGCGTCTCGGATCGAGGCGCACCCGAGCCAGCCCGAGGAGGGTGAGGCCCCTCACCACCCACCAACCTGGATCGATCTCGTACCAGCGGTGGGACAGCTTCGCTGAGGTCGGCGCGGCGTGATGATTGTTATGGAGCCCTTCGCCTGCCGTGAGGAGGGCGAGCCATTGGAGGTTCGTGGCGCTGTTCGCGTACGGACGTCGACCGAAGTGATGACCGATGGCGTTCACCGCCGCCGAGGCTGCCAAGTAGTAGTTGATGTGCACTGCTGAGGCGACGATCGCCGCGATCGGACCGAGCAGCACCGCGAGGATCGCGATGCCGAGCCCGAGTCCGAGGAGCGCGTGATCAAGGACGCGTCGATCGAAGGCAGAGGGGGGAAGGTCGCGCGCGTATCGGGCGACTAACTCGGCATCTCGCGCGGCTCGACGGTACATCCGGTAGTTGCCCCGTTGGACCGCCCACCATCCATGGACCGCAGGCGAGTGGGGGTCCTCGGGGGTGTCGGTATGCGCGTGGTGTTTCCGGTGCACCGCCACCCACTGGCGAACCCGGATGCCGGTGGACAGCCACAGCGCGATGCGGAAGGCCAGATCAGCGGGACGACGGAAGCGGATCGCTCGGTGGGCGATGCCGCGGTGCAGGTACACCGTCGTGCAGATGTTGGCGAGGGTGGTCACCGCGAGTCCGGTGACCACGCCAACGAGAAGTTGGACGAGGATCCCGTTTGAGGCGAGAAGCACAAGCGGACCATAGCAGTCCTACCTACTGGTCGGTAGGTGCACGCTGGCCGGTAGTTTGTCGCTGTGTCGCGACATCCCGCGGCGACCACGAGGTCGCTCATTCTCGATGAGGCGGTCCGGTGCTTCGCCGAGTGGGGCTACGAGGGGACATCGCTCAACGACATCGCCGCCGGGGTCGGAATCCGACGTCCAAGCCTCTTGCACCACTTTCCATCCAAGGAAGTGCTCTACCAGGAGGTCTTTGAGCGGCTTCTATCGGATTGGCTCGAGCGAGTGGAGTCCGCCGCCGCCGATGACCGCCAGGGCTGGGTGAAGGTCGAGGCGGTGCTGCGCGCCGGATTCGACTATTTCGCGGACAATCCTGACTACGTGCGGCTCGTGCGCCGCGCGGCCATCGACGGTGGCAACCACTTGGTCATCGACCTCGCCGGCGTACTGCGACCCATGTTCGATCGGGCTGCCGAGTACTTCGAGCGGGAGATGGCCGCGGGCACCTTCGTGCGCCACGACGCGCGTCACCTCATGATTTCGGGATACGGCGCGCTCCTCTCGTACTTCTCGGACGCGGCCTTGCTCGAGGGACTGCTCGACAGTGACCCGTTCGAAGCGGGTGAACTCCAACGCCGGGAGGAGCACGTCATCGATCTGTTCGCGAGCGCACTCGGCGCCCACGACCTTCGCTGACCAGTCTCAGGCCTGCCGGTTCCACGCGGAGGCTGCTGAGTACGGTGGGGCCGTGACCTCCCCGGGCCGAACCTTGTCCGAGGCCGACTCCAAGGAACTCGTCCGGGCCTTCGGTGTCGTGGTGCCCGACGAGGAGGTGGTGGCCGATGTCGAGGCCGCGATCAACGCGTCGAAGTCGATCGGTCTCCCGGTCGTCATGAAGTTGGTTGGCGACGCGATCGCTCACAAGAGCGAGCGTGGATTGGTGCGGCTCAATCTCGGTGACAGCGACTCGGTTCGCGGCGCGGCTGAGGATCTGCTCGCGGCCGCCCGACCGGAGGACGGTCCGGTCGCGCTGCTGGTGGCGCCAATGATCCGAGGGAACCGAGAGCTGATCGCTGGCGTGTTTCGGGATCCGTCGTTCGGCCCGATGGTGATGCTCGGCCTCGGAGGTGTGCTCGCGGAGGCAATCGGCGACGTCGTCTTCCGTCCTGCTCCGCTCGACATCGACGGCGCCCTTCGCCAGATCGACGCCTTGGGGTCTCAGGCGTTGCTCGGGCCGTTCCGTGGAGAGGCTGCCGTCGATCGCCAACTGCTCGCCGAGACACTGGTCGGACTCGGCCGCCTCGCCCTTGAGCGTCCCGAGGTGGCAAGCGTCGACCTCAATCCGCTCATCGTGACCCCCGACGGGCGACCTATCGCTGTCGATGCGCTCGTCGAGATCGGGTCACCCGGTATCGAGCCTGCCGCGCCTGACAACCCACCGGTGAGGATTCCGGTCGGCGGATTCGATGCCCTGTTCGATCCGGCGGGGGTGATCGTCACGGGAGCGTCGACCCACCCGGGCAAGTTCGGCTTCGTGGCTCTCCACAACATTCTGGCCTCGGGCTACGCGGGGCGGGTCGCGGCGACCAATCTCGGGTATGAGTCCGTTCTCGGTATCGACACGGTCGCCTCGGTTGGCGAACTCGCGAGCGATCAATTCGATCTCGCGGTCGTCTGTACGCCGGCAGGTGCCAATCCTGAGCTCTTGCGCGAGTGCGCGAGAATCGGTGTCCGGGCAGCGTTCCTTACCTCCGCGGGCTATGGCGAGGCGGGGGAGGAGGGTGCCCACGCGCAGCGAGAGCTGGTCGATCTGGCTGACGAACTCGGCATCCTGCTGGCGGGCCCCAATGGCCAGGGGGTGGTCTCGACGCCGGCAGCGCTCTGCGCGCAGATCGTCGCTCCGATGCCTCCCCGCGGCAGCATCGGGGTCGCCTCCCAATCAGGGAACCTCGTCTCCACCTTCCTGAATCTTGCTCGCTCGACTGGGGTCGGCGTGTCGCGTGCCGTGTCGGCTGGAAATGCCGCCTCCGTAGGCGTGGGGGACTATCTGGAGTACTTCTCAACCGATCCCGAGACGATCGTCGGCCTCGCCTATCTCGAGGGAATCCCCGACGGCCGAGCCCTGATGGAGTCACTGCGCCGGGCCGCGAGCGTGAAACCGATGGTCGTTCTCAAGGGCGGGGCGACGGAGGGTGGAGCGCGGGCGGCGGCCAGCCACACAGGAGCGCTCGCCGCTGATCACCGCGTGTTCGCTGGTGTCGCCGATTCGATCGGTGTCACCCGCGTCGAGACCGCTCACGAGGCATTCGAAGTGGCTGCCACCTTCGCGACCCAGCCCTTACCACGAGGCCCGCGGGTAGCGGTGCTCACTACGGCGGGAGGTTGGGGAGTACTCACAGCGGATGCGCTGGCGCAGGACCCCGACCTGGAGTTGGCGGAGCTTCCTGCTGACCTCATGGCCGCAATCGATGAGCGGCTCCCAGCGCGGTGGAGCCGCAACAATCCGGTCGACTGCGCCGGCGGTGAGACGCGGGACACGATTCCCGAGGTTCTGGAGTTGCTCGTGGCCCACGACGCCGTTGACGCGGTCGTCTACCTCGGTATTGGAATCCAATCGAATCAAGCTCGACTCATGCGCGAAGGTGGCTTCCACCCCGACCATGGGCTCGAGCGGATCGTCGATTACCACGAACGTCAGGATCGTCGTTTCGCCGACGAGGCCGCCCGTCTCGGTTCGCTGCACGACAAGCCGGTGCTCGTGGCCACCGAGTTGGCCACCGCTGATCCTACGAACCCAGCGGTTCGGGCGGTGATCGACTCCGGCCGACTCTGCTATCCGGGGGGTGACCGGGCCGTGCGCGCCCTCGGACACCTCTACCGGTACAGCCGGTTCCGGGGGTCGGCCCGGAGGTGACCGCTAGCAGTCGACCGGGGCCGGTCGCCGTTCTGTGTGTCCTCGCGGCCATACCCGCGATCTTCCTGGCGGCAACTGCCTCCTGGGCGGGGGGTAGAGCGGCAGGGGAGCCGACGCCTGTGCCGACCGTCGACGCGCCGGTGCCTGTTGTCGCTCCCGCGAGCGCTGTGCTGACCCTTCGACGCCAAGCGGCCGTGCTGTCCCGGCGAGCGAATCAGGACGTCCTCGCCGATGGACTCGCGCCGCTGGTTGAGCGTCTTCCCGGCTCCAGTTGTCTATCGGTTTCGGTGGACGGTGTTCCTGTGCTGTCCGCTGGGGCGGAGTCGGTCATTCCGGCGAGTAATCAAAAGATCCTCATTGCCTCAGCGGCGTTGGAGATCCTGGGCGAGGGCCACACGTTCACCACCACCGTGGTCGGTCCGGATCCGGTCGACGGCGTCGTGGACGGTGATCTGGCGCTCGTTGGCGGTGGTGACCCCGTGCTCTCCTCGAACTGGTACCCGGAGTCCTCGCTCGATCGCTTCCCTGTCTTCAACTCCACCTCCCTTGACTCCCTCGCCGACGCCGTGGTGGCTCGCGGGGTTCGGGTGATCACTGGATCGGTGGTCGGGGATGGCACTCGATATGACGACGAGTGGTACGCGGCGGACTGGGCTGAGGGCATCGCCGGCGTCGAGGCGGGTCCGGTGGACGCGCTGCTTGTCAACGACGCACGGGTGCTCGGGGACGACTACCGCGGCTCGGATCCATCCCGCGCCGCAGCGAGGGAGTTCCAACGGCTACTCCTCGAGCGAGGGATCACGGTGGTCGGTGAGGCCCGCTCGGGAGTCGCGGGCAGCGGGTCGACCTTGGCGAGCATCTCGTCGATGACGCTCCCCGCGGTCCTGCAGGAGATGCTCGTCAACAGCGATAACAACACCGCTGAGATGCTCCTCAAGGAGATCGGTTTCGTGGCGTCTGGGTCGGGAAGTCGGGCCGCAGGTGCCTTAGCCGTCTCCGGCCATGTGGCCGCGCTGGGTGGCTCCGCCACGATTGTCGACGGCAGTGGTCTCGCCGTCGGCAACCGCCTGTCGTGCGAGGTGCTGATTGCCGCCCTCGATCGGGATCGTGACGTCTTCGAGATCTCGCTGCCCGTTGCCGCACGCACCGGCGCTCTGGCGGACGCCTTCGTCGGCTCCTCAGTTGAGGGGCGGCTCGTTGCGAAGACCGGAACACTCGGCAACCCGCCCTACGACCGCGACCCACCTGCGGTCAAGGCGTTAGCGGGGGTAGTCACCGCACTGAGCGGCGAGCGACTGACGTTCGCGCTGGTGCTCAACGCGCCGACCATCAACGATCAGCGCGAGTACCGACCGCTGTGGGATCTGCTCGCGTCGGTGCTCGGAGCACATCCGACGGGTCCCGGCGTCAGTCTGTTGGGGCCAGAGTGAACAGCGTTCGCGCAGGAGCACCAAGGACAGCGGCGGTGATCACAATCGCCCTCGTTCCCGCGCTCGGCCTCGCTGCGGTGTGGAACTGGGCTCGCGATGAGGTGAGATCGACTCCGGTGGTGACCGTGCCATCAGCATCCGCTGAGGGCGCCTCGGTCATCGGGGTCAGCGAGACGGTCGCAGTGTCGTTCAGGAGGGTGCCTTCGGCCCTCCTCGCTGAGGTGGTCGAGCGAGAGAGCTCGGCGCGGCTCGAGGGGGTCGTCGATGCCGTACCGGAGGGCTCCTGTCTCGCGGTCGGGGGCGAGGTAGGCATCAGAGTGGAGGCCGACGGCGGTGTGTCCGCTGGGAAGTTGCAAAGGATCATCCTGGCTGCCGCGGCGCTCGAGGTGCTTGGCCCCGATCACCGCTACGTGACCTCGCTCCACGCCGATGGTCTCTCTGGACCCGTCATCGGTGACCTGTACATGATCGGCGGTGGCGATCCGATGCTCGCGACATCGTCGTTCTCCGATGTCATGCGTTCGGTCCCGAGTTGGTGGACGCCGGTGGAGGCGCTTGCCGATGCCCTGGTGCTGCTCGGCGTTGAGCGCATCGCTGGAGATGTGGTCGCCGATGGCAGCCGCTACGACGACGACCTTCGACCGACCGATTGGCCGGCCAGTGTGAGTCTCGTCGAAGCAGGACGGGTGGACGCACTTGTTGTGGATCGAGGCCGCCTATCGAGCAGCCCGAGGAATGTCGCGTTCGATCCCGTGCAGGCGGCCGCCCGCACGTTGGTCGATGTGCTTCGCGCGCGGGGGGTCGTCGTGGAGGGATTCCCGAGGACCGGAACGATGCCTCCCGATGTTCCGCCGATCGCGAGTGTGCGCGGTGAGCCACTGTCACGAGTTCTGGCGGGGATGTTCAACACCGATGACCCCGATATCGCCGAATTCGTGTTGAAGGAGATCGGGGTACGTGTGTCGGGTCGGGGAACTCGGGCCGCCGGCGCTGACGCGATCGCTGATCTCGTCGCGTCCTGGGGCGCCGCCGGAGTCGTGATGACCGACGGTTCGGGCTTGGGTCCCGACAACAGAGTGTCCTGTGGCGCGCTGCTCGCGGGTTGGGAACGCGCGAACGGTTTGTTACCCGACGGCCTCGTCGAGTTTGCAGGGGAGGGTGACGTGCTTGGAACGATGGGCGACGGTCCGCCGGTGGCAGCGATCGGCTCGGCTCCCGTGATCGCCGATGCGCTCTCTCTTCTCTCGGATCCGCTTGATGTGGCCTCGCTCCGAGAGGTCTCTCCCTGAGGGCACCGTCGGGCGGGCGATGGTGCCGACACCTAGGGTCGGGTCGTGGAACCGACCCCGATGTTCCCTCTCGGCCTCGCCCTGCTGCCCGGTGCTGTGCTCCCGTTGCACGTGTTCGAGCCGCGTTACCGACGCATGGTCGCCGATCTTCTCGCCCGGGATGACGAGATGTCCTTCGGAGTGGTGCTCATCGAGCGTGGCCGCGAGAGCGGTGGCGGTGAGACCCGCTCCGAGGTGGGAACCCTGGCGCGCGTACTCGATCTCAGGGTGCTTGAGGATGGACGCTTCACGATGGTCACGGTCGGCACTGAGCGGTTCGAGGTGAACGAGTGGCTCCCGGATGACCCCTATCCCCAGGCGAGTGTGACGCCACTCACCGACACCGATCAGGGTGAGTCGTTTGACGGCGACGCGTTGATTGCTCGGGCTGTCGAGTTGGCGCGACGCGCTGGGCACGAGGTGGAGCACCCCGGCGAGGTCTCGGTGTGCGCCACCTTTGTCGCCGGGACGATCGCTCCAATCGCCGAGGTGGATCGTCAACGTCTTCTCAGACTCAGGGTCCCTGGCGAGCGCGCGGTGGCGGTCGCCGAGGCGCTGGATGACCTTGAGGCGGTCCTGAGATTCGCTCAGGACTGAACGACATCGCCGAGGATCTCGGCGTGGCGAAACGCGGCGACGTCGAAGTGAACCAGTCCGCTCGAGATCGGATCGTGGCCACCACTGTCGCGGTCGGCGAGAGGGTCGGCTTGGTTGATCCGAAGTTGGATGCCCGCGCGATCGCTGGTTTTGTGCTGGCCTACACGTTTGGGCAAACCGTGTTCGACTTCGACGGATAGCGCGCCGATGACGAGTTGCTCGCCGAGGTAATCGGCGCGTTCATGGTCGCGAACGCCGCAGCGGCGTGACACCGCCGGTCCACAGGGGGGCATGTTCAGCTCCGGCTGGTAGGAATAGGGGCATGTCCGAGCGGGATACCCCGAGTGTGAGCGAGGTCATCGACGCAATCATCGCCTACGCCAAGGACCAGACGCTCGGCCCCCTTCGTGGAGCGGGTCGCTGGATCCTGTGGGGGGCCATCGGAGCGGTTCTGCTCGGATCAGGTGCGTTGCTCCTGCTGCTCGGGGCTCTCCGGGCACTCCAGACGGAGTGGACGGGGGTCGGCGCGAATTGGGCGTGGTCGTGGGTGCCGTATCTGATCGTTCTGCTTCTCGCGATCGCTCTGCTCGTGCTCACACTCACGCGTATCAACCGCGACCACTTGGCTCGCACTGATCGGGAGGATGGCCATGGCCGCTGACGACGAGACCACCACCTCCAAAGACGATCTTCGTCAGACGCTGCAGGGCTTTCAAGACGGTGTGCGCGGCGCACTTGACGACCGGCGCCAGTCGCTCGTGACTATCGGCGCGGTCGTTGGCATCGCGGTGGTCGTCGTCGCGTTCGTGCTCGGACGACGGGTCGGCCGACGGAGGACGACCTTCGTCGAGATCCGACGGGTCTGAGGCGCGACGTGGCGATCCCGACTCCGAGGTCGTTGGCCCGTACCGCGGTGAAGCGAGGTGTTGTGCGATCGCAACGCGGGTGGCGGTCGGTCGGCTGGACCGTCGTCGTGGCGCGGGTGGTCGCCCGCGCCGTTCGGCGCAAGCCCGAGACGGTGACCGTCCAACGTCTGCGACGCGGGCAGGGCCTCGACATCCGGACCTCCCGGAGGCGCTCCGCGTGATCGTTCGCCTGCGCCAACCGAGGCGCGAGGTGGAGATGGCCGGTGGACGGGCCGCGCACGCGGTTCTCCACGACCTCGGCTTGAGCCGTGAGGGCCACCTCATCATCCGCAATGGAACGCTGGTCCCCTCGGACACGATGCTCGAGGAGGGCGACATCGTCGAGATTCGCCCCGTGATCTCAGGGGGCTAGGTGTCTAAGTGCCGATCATGCGGTGATGCTGCGGTTGTCGATCTGCCCCGTCACAACGCCAACTTCTGCGCGGAACACCTCCAACAGTTGTGCGTGCGTCAGGTTCAGCGCGCAATCGCTGACCACTCAATGTTCGAGACCGACGCTCGGGTTCTGGTCGCGGTCAGCGGTGGAAAGGACTCCCTCGCGCTGTGGGACATGCTGGTGGACCTCGGCTATCGGGCCGACGGGCTCTACATCGGGCTCGGAATCGGCGAGTACAGCGAGGAGAGTCACCGGATTACCTCAGTCTTCGCCGAGGAGCGGGGCCTCACCCTGCACACCGTCGATCTGCGCCAGGAGCACGGGTTCGACATTCCAACCGCGGCCCGCGCCACTCGCCGGGTTCCGTGCTCGGCCTGTGGTCTCTCGAAGCGACATATTTTCGACCGGGAGACCATTCGACTCGGTTACGACGTGCTCGCGACTGGACACAATCTCGATGATGAGGCCGCCGTGCTCCTCGGCAACACGATTCGCTGGGATGTCGAGTACCTCACCCGGCAGTACCCGGTCCTGGAGGCTGGACACGGTTTCCCCCGGAAGGTAAAGCCGCTCGTCCGCCTGACCGAGCGAGAGATGGCCGCCTGGTGCGTCGTGCGGGGGATCGATTATGTGGTGGAGGAGTGCCCAATGGCGATCGGCAACCGACATTCGGGCTACAAGGAGACCCTCAACCAGCTGGACGAGCGGTCCCCGGGCACCAAGGCGTCGTTCTACCTCGGCTTTCTCGACCGCATGGTTCCGGTTCTCAGGACCGGGCCAGATCGTCAGGGGGCACCGGAGTCGTGCCCAACGTGTGGGGCGCCCTCCTCAAGCTCCGACACGGCCTGTTCGTTCTGTCGGTTGGAGGCGACCGCTTCATCCCATGAGCCGGTTCCGGTTCGCATGGTGTTGAATCGGAGCGCGCGTCGAGCTTTCGACGCCCAATGGGGAGAAGAGGAAGCATGACCGAAAATGAGCGGGTGTTCGCTATCGGCGACCGCGTCCTGCTGCTCGATGTGAAGCGACGTCGGTACCTCGTCGAACTTCGCGAGGGTGGTGAGTTCCACAGCCACGCTGGTTTCGTGCCCCATGCCGACATCGTCGGACGTCCGGAGGGCATCGTCGTCGAAAGCACGAAGAGCGCCGAGTACACGGTGCTTCGGCCGACGCTCGAGGACTTCGTGCTCGAGATGCCTCGCGGTGCCCAAGTCATCTACCCGAAGGATCTCGCGCCGATCCTCATGCTCGCCGATATCGGACCCGGAATGCGAGTATTCGAGAGCGGGCTCGGGTCGGGGGCATTGTCCACCGCGATGCTCCGCGCTGGTGCGGAGATCGTCGGCTACGAACTCCGTGAGGACTTCGCGAATCGAGCCCAGATCAACGTGCGTTCATTTCTCGGTGCCGAGGCGCTCGATCGCTATCACGTGAGCGTCGCGGACTCCTACGCGGGCATCGACACCGAACTCGGACCGTTCGATCGGATCGTGCTCGACCTCCCAGAACCTTGGCAGGTGGTGCCCCACGCCGAGCGCGTGCTCCGGCCTGGCGGGATTCTTCTCGCTTACACCCCATCGATCATGCAGGCCTCGCAGACCCGCGAAGCGTTGAGAGGGCGATGGATCGAGAACCGGACCATCGAGGTGCTTCATCGCGGTTGGCACGTCGAAGGCCAAGCGGTGCGGCCCGACCATCGCATGGTCGCTCACACGGGCTTCCTGACGCTCGCTCGGTTCCTCGGACGCTCCGCGGAGCGCATTGAACGCGACGGCTAACCGTCAGCAGAGGATCAGGGCTCGATGAAGATGCACTCGCCGGGGCATTCCTCGGCGGATTCGATGACCCCGTCGAGCTGACCCTCGGGGATCTCGGCGAGACCATCCGCGCCCTGGGGGTTGCCTTTGGCGGTCGCGAAGATCTTGTCGCCTTCCTTCACGTAGGCGAGACCGTCGTCGAGGAGGGTGAAGACGTCAGGGGCGATCTCCTCGCAGAGGCCGTCTCCCGTGCACAGATCCTGATCGATCCAGACCTTCATGTCGTTGGGGCTCCTTGTGGGGGTGCGATACGTAGCCCCAGCATCCTAACGGGCAGACCCCGCGGACGCAGGATGCTCCGTGGGACTCGCGAGGAACGTCGGTGTAGGGTCCGAAACGGAGGTGCGTGGTGAATCCAGAACGCGATGATTCGTCCGAGGGAACCCAGAACGGCGCGCCGAGCCCCGAGGCCCAGCGGCTGAGAGTGCTCGAGGACCGCCTCCTCGAAGCGAAGGGGCGACTCGCGGCAGCGACCGCGCAGAACGAGAAGCTGTCCTACACGTTGCGTGAATCCCGGGAGCACATCGCGGCGCTCCGCGACGAGGTCGACAAACTGACTCGGCCGCCAAGCCCGTACGGGGTTGTTGCCAGTCGTAACGACGATGGCACTCTCGACATCCACTCGATGGGCCGCAAGATGCGCGTCGAGGTCGATCCGACGCTCGAGATGGACGCCATCGAGCCTGGCGACGAGGTGTATCTGAACGACTCCTCGGCCGTTATCGGCCACCGTCGCTCCGATCCAGTTGGTGAGGTCGCCACTCTGCAGCACCTACTCGAGGATGGTGTGCGCGTCGTCGTCACCGGCCGAGGGGACGAGGAGCGGGTGTGTGAATTGGCTGGTTCTCTTCGGGGAACGCGACTTCGTCTTGGCGACCGCGTTCGAATCGACCCGCGGGCGTCCGTCGTGCTCGAGGTACTTCCGCGGCCCGAGGTCGACGAGTTGCTGCTCGAGGAGATTCCCGATGTTGGCTACGACGACATCGGGGGGCTCGGGAGCCAGATCGAGGCCATCGCCGACGCCGTGGAACTGCCGTTCTTGCATCAGGAGCTGTTCGCGGAGCACCGTCTGCCCGCGCCGAAGGGCATCCTCCTCTACGGCCCGCCTGGATGCGGGAAGACCCTGATCGCAAAGGCCGTGGCGAACAGCCTGGCGAGAAAGGTCGCCGCCCAGATGGGCGAGGGCAAGGGGCGCAGCTACTTCATCAACATCAAGGGTCCAGAGCTGCTCAACAAGTACGTGGGGGAGACCGAGCGCCAGATCCGATTGATCTTCCAGCGGGCGCGCGAGAAGAGTGAGGAGGGGTGGCCGGTCATTGTCTTCTTCGACGAGATGGACTCGATGTTCCGCACCAGGGGAACCGGCATCTCCTCCGACATGGAGTCGACGATCGTTCCGCAGCTGCTCGCTGAGATCGATGGTGTCGAGGGACTGCGCAACGTCATCGTCATTGGAGCGACCAATCGGGAGGACCTGATCGATCCGGCGATCCTCCGTCCCGGTCGGCTCGACGTGAAGATCAAGATCGAGCGCCCCGACGCAGCGGCAGCGGCGGAGATCTTCGCTCGCTACTTGACCGAGGAGATCCCTATCGCTGACGGCGCGTCGGTCCCGGATCTCATCTCGTCGACGGTCGAGGCGATGTACGCCGATGTCGCCGAGAACCGCTTCTTGGAGGTCACCTATCAGAACGGCGACCGCGAGGAGCTCCACTTCAAGGACTTCGCCTCAGGGGCCATGATCGAGAACATCGTTCGTCGCGCCAAGAAATTGGCGATCAAGCGGGTCATCGCCGGAGGAGCACGCGGTGTGGCGCTCGATGATCTCATCTCCTCCATCCGCCAGGAGTTCAAGGAGCATGAGGATCTGCCGAACACCACGAATCCTGACGACTGGGCGAAGATCTCAGGTCGAAAGGGTGAGCGGATCACGTTTATCCGAACGCTGATGAACGACGATCAGCGGAGCGGATCGGGTGGACGGGCGATCGAACGATCCTCCACCGGCCAGTACCTCTGAGGTCGACCGATGGCAATCCCGAAGGTCTGCGGTATCGAGACCGAGTACGGCATCTTCGTGCGCGGAGCGGAGAACGACCCGGTCGCCGCCTCCTCACTGCTCGTCAACGCATACGCCGATCGGCTCGGACCACGACCTGGGTGGGACTACGAGCACGAGCGTCCAACTTCGGATGCGCGGGACCCGGATCCGCCTGCTTTCGACGGCGGGCTTGATCCCGAGCTCGAGTCACGTCTCGTTAACACCGTGCTGCGCAACGGCGCCCGCTACTACGTCGATCACGCCCACCCCGAACTCTCCACCCCGGAGGTTCGAACCGCGCGTGACGCGGTCCTTTGGGATGTTGCAGGTGAGCGAATCGTCCGTCGCTCGGTCGACATCGCCCTCGCGCATCTCCCGCCAGGCGCCGAGATCGTCGTTCACAAAAACAACTCCGATGGGAAGGGCAACTCCTACGGATGCCACGAGAACTATCTGGTTGACCGCTCCGTGCCGTTCGGCCGAGTCGTCAATGGTGTCCTCGCTCACTTCGTCTCGCGCCAGGTGATCTGCGGAGCGGGGAAGGTCGGTTCGGAGTTCCCCGGTCAGCCACCTGACGCGGTGCCGTTCCAGATCTCACAGCGCGCGGACTTCTTCGAGGAGCAGGTGGGGTTGGAGACCACCATCCGACGACCGATCGTCAACACACGCGACGAGCCCCATGCCGACCCGCTCATCTATCGACGTCTTCACGTCATCTGCGGTGACGCGAACATGTCGCAGGTATCGACTCTCCTGAAAGTCGGCACCACGTCGATCCTGCTCGCCATGATCGAGGACGGGGCGCTCAGCGACGACCTACTTCCAGCGAACCCAGTCACGGCGGTCAGGCAGATCAGTCACGATCCGACCCTTGGCGCGACGATTCTCCTGGACGATGGCCGCCGCATGACGGGACTCGACATGCAGGAGTCACTGCACGAGCAGGCCGAGATCTGGGCGGGGAGGTTCGGGCTCGACTCGGTCGGTGCCTCGGTCGGACGCGAGGTTCTGGACCGCTGGGCCGAGGTGGTGTCCGCTCTCCGAAGCGGCGATGGGCGAGCCGCGCGTTGGGTGGACTGGGTGGCGAAGGGGCGGATTCTCGACGCCTACAGCGAGCGTCACTCCATTCCCCCGGGCTCAGCGAGGCTTCGAGCGATCGACCTGCAATACCACGACATCCGGGCGGAGCGTTGTCTCGCCTCTCGTGCCGGCCTTGAGCAAGTGGTCGCCGAGGAGGAGGTAGCGCGGGCAGTGGAGGAACCACCCGTTGACACGCGGGCGTATTTCCGCGGACGGTGCCTCAGCAAGTACGGAGACCAGGTGGTGGCGGCGAATTGGGACTCGATGGTCTTCGATCTCGGACACGACCCCCTTCGACGGGTCCAGATGACGGAACCGTTGCGCGGGACGGCCGACCTCGTCGCTAACGTGATCGACGAGAGTTCAACCGTCAGCGAGCTCCTCGAGCGTCTCGGTTCCTGAGCGCTAGCGGGGTCTGAGCGGTTCGGAGCCGAGGAGACAACGAGATGGCCGAGCGAACACATCGTGAACCCCAACGGCGCGAGGACGAGACCTCCGACGTCGATGAGGCCGTTCCAGCGCGCAACGAGGATGGCAGTCGCCTCAAGGCCGAACTCGATGATCTGCTCGATGAGATCGACGAGGTACTCGAGTCGAACGCAGAGGAGTTCGTGAAGTCCTACGTCCAAAAGGGCGGTCAGTGACATGGCCCTGCCCGTCTTCGAGTCTGCTGACGATCCGGGAACCGATTTCTCGCGTCTCCTGAGTCGAGCGGGCGTCACCCAGCCTGCCGTCGGCGGGCTGCGACCGGAGGACATCCCACACGCGACCACGTGTGTCGCTTTGCGCTTCGACGGGGGAGTGGTCATGGGTGGGGATCGTCGCGCCACATCCGGTCACCTGATCTCGCACCGCTCGATGGAGAAGGTCGTCCAGGCCGACTCCCACAGCGGGGTCGCGATCGCCGGCGCAGCGGGTCCTGCGGTGGAGATGATCAAGCTCTTCCAAGTTCAACTGGAGTACTACGAGAAGGTCCAAGGGAATGCGCTCAGCCTCGAGGGCAAAGCGAACCAATTGTCGTCTCTCGTGCGATCGAACCTTCCCGGAGCAATGCAGGGTCTCGGCGTCGTGCCGATCTTCGCCGGATTCGACACGCGTCGCGAGACGGGTCGGCTCTGGGACTACGACGTCCTCGGCGGCCGCTACGAGGAGCGCGACCATGTGGCCACCGGCTCCGGAAGCCTCCACGCTGGCACGGTCATGAAGATGGGCTACCGCTCTCGACTCGATCGCGATGCCGCCGTCGCTCTCGTTTGTCGCTCTCTGTGGGAAGCGGCCGAGGCGGACTCGGCCACGGGCGGGCCGGACATGGTCCGCGGCATCTACCCAATCGTGGCCGTGATCGATCGTGACGGATGGGACCGGGTCGGAGACGCCGAACTCGAGGCCGTCTTCACCGGGATCGTGTCGAGCGCGAGGGAGTCGTCGTCGTGAGCATGCCGTATTACGTCGCGCCCGAACAGGCGATGAAGGATCGGGCCGACTTCGCCCGGAAAGGCATCGCTCGAGGTCGCGGACTCGTCGCCCTACGGCATGGTGGCGGCGTCGTGATCGTCGCTGAGAACGCCTCACAGTCGCTTCGCAAGGTCAGTGAGATCTATGACCGGATCGCCTTCGCCGGCGTCGGCAAGTACAACGAGTTCGACCAACTCCGCGTCGCGGGAATCCGACAGGCCGAACTCACGGGCTATCAGTACTCCCGCGACGATGTCGACGCCCGCACTCTGGCCAACGATTACGCGCAACTCCTCGGTAACTCCTTCACTCACGGGATGAAGCCGATGGAGGTCGAGATCCTCGTTGCCGAGGTCGGCTTGAGCGGAGGCGGCGACGATCAGATTTTCCACATCATGTACGACGGCACGGTGGTCGATCACGATGACGCGTGCGCGCTTGGCGGTGACGCCGATGCGGTGACCGGACGACTCAGCGACGGCTTCAGGGAGGGTCTCGATCTCGCCGGTGCGGTCACGCTCGGTGCGTCGGCCCTCGCTGGCGATCGGTCGCTCTCGGCTAACGAGCTTGAGGTGGCCACGCTCGAGCGCGGTGACGATCGTCGCTGCTTCCGTCGCCTCGGCGCCGATGAGGTCGCCGCTCTCCTCGGCTCCTGACGATGCCCGCCGTCGACCTGAACGCTGATCTCGGGGAGGGGTTCGGCGTCTGGTCGCTCGGCGATGACGAGGCGCTGCTCTCGATCGTCACCTCGGCGAACGTGGCATGCGGGTTCCATGCTGGCGATCCGAGCACTCTTCGTCGGACCTGCGCCGCAGCGGCCCGTGGGGGCGTGAGGATCGGAGCCCAAGTGTCATATCCGGACCTGGCGGGCTTTGGTCGGCGAGCGATGTCCATCCCGCCGGACGAGTTGCGAGACATCGTGCTCTATCAACTCGGCGCACTCGATGCCTTCGCCCAAATCGCGGGGACCGAGGTCGCGTATGTCAAACCACACGGCGCCCTCTACCACTCATGCTGGGATGATCGAGTGTCAGCTCGAGCAGT
>RFQQ01000041.1 GCA_009924875.1 Actinomycetota bacterium
ACTGCGGTGATGAGTTTCATGACTCTCCTTCGTTCTCTCTGTGTCGTCCGGATCAGGCGCCGGTGGTAACGGTCTCGTTCGCGTAGCCCTGGAGTCCGTGCTCGAGGACATCGAGACCCTGGGTCTCCTCCTCGGCGCTGACCCGCAGGCCGATGGTGGCCTTCAGGATCCCGAACAGGATCGCGGTGGTGGCGGCGACCCAGGCGGCGATGATGACGACCATCACGATCTGCATCGCGAGCTGGTCGAACCCACCGCCGTAGAACAGGCCCGCGTCCTCACGGCCGAGGAAGGCGTCGTCGTACTTGGCGAAGAGGCCGATGGAGAGGGTTCCCCAGATACCGACCACACCGTGCACCGAGATCGCGCCGACCGGGTCGTCGATGCGAACCGAGTCGAAGAAGATCACGGAGAACACGACCAGCACACCGCCGACCGCGCCGATGATCACCGCGGGAAGCGGGTCGACCGCGCCGCACGGAGCGGTGATGGCGACGAGACCGGCGAGCGCGCCGTTGCCGATCATCGCGAGGTCCGGCTTACCGGCCTTCACCCAGATGGTGACCGCGGCCATGAACGCGCCGGCCGCCGCTGCGAGCATCGTGTTGACACCGACCGACATGACGTACTGGTCGGCGGCGAGCTCGGAGCCGGGGTTGAATCCGAACCACCCGAGCCACAGGATGAACACACCGAGGATGGCGAACGGGATGTTGTGACCCGGGATCGCGCGAGGGCGTCCGTCGGGCCCGTACTTACCGAGGCGTGGTCCAAGGAAGAGCGCGCCCATGAGCGCGGCCACACCGCCGGTCATGTGCACGATCGCTGAGCCGGCGAAGTCGGAGTAGACGGCGTCGCCGATCGACATGTTGGCGATGAGACCCCCGCCCCACGTCCAGTGCACGACCACCGGGTAGATGAACGCGCACATGACGGCCGAGAAGAACAGGTAGGCGCTGAACTTGGTGCGCTCCGCCATGGCTCCCGAGGCGATCGTCACGGCGGTCGCGGCGAACACGGCCTGGAAGAAGAATGTCGTCGCCGGGCTCAGCCCGCCGTCGATGGCCGAGTAGTCGTCGTAACCCGAGAGCAGGAAGTTCTCGGTGCCGATCCAGTCGCCGCCCGCGCCGAAGGCAAAGGCGTAACCGGTGGCGAAGAAGGCGAGGATGCCGATGACGGCATCGGCCATGTTCTTCGCGAAGATGTTGACGACGTTCTTCGCGCGAGTGAGGCCCGCCTCGACGAGGGCGAAGCCTGCCTGCATGAAGAACACCAGGATGCCGGCGATGAAGACCCACAGGTTGTCGAGGACAGCCTGCACCTCCTCGGGGGTGAGCTCCTGGGCGAAACCGACATTCGGTGTCAACGCGAGCAGAGCGAGCGTGCCACCGAGGCCGGAAGTGATACGTAGTGCACGTTTGCGCACGGTTCCTCCTCTATAGGTAGACGGGTAGGGGGCGTCCGAGGCCTCGTTGCCCGAGGACGATGTGAACGTAGAACCCCGTCGTTTCACGACTGTCGCCCGAATGTTTCGTGTCTGTGACCAGTGCGTGAGGCCAGCGGAGCTCGCGGTCAGGCGGCGTCGACGAGCATCCAGCCGCGACGACGCACGGTCAGCACCCGATCGGCGCCGACCGCCCGACGCACCGCCACCACCAAAGAGTCGCAACGGCGCTCGCTGAGATCGGCCACGCCCACAGCTCGAGCGAGCTCTGAGCGGCTCACCACTCGACCCGATCGCGCGGCCAAGGCGTCCAGCACGGCCCGCTCCTGCGGGGTGAGCGGTCCCAGGGGAGGGAATGCGCCACCCACCACACCCTCGGGAGGTTCCGTCGCGAGGGCAGCGGTGACAGGAGCGGGCCGTGACACGGGGACAGATTCGCTGCCCGGGATGACCGCAGTGTTGGCGCAGTGTGAACGGTGTGATGCAGGGTGTCGTGCTCGCCGAGGAGTTCGCCCGTGCACGCGCACCCATGCGCGGCGACTTCTTCGGTGACACGCTCGTCGGCCCCACGTTGTTGCAGTGGGGAACCGAGGAGCAAAAGCGCGAGTTTCTTCCCGGCATCCTCCAGGGCCGCACACGCTGGTGTCAGGGTTTCTCCGAGCCCAACTCCGGCTCGGACCTCGCGAGCCTGAAGACCACCGCTGTGCTCGACGGCGACGAATGGGTCATCAATGGCCAGAAGGTGTGGACCACGCAGGGGCATCACGCTGACTACTGCTTCCTGCTCACCCGGACCGATCAGAGCGCCCCGAAACACGCGGGCATCTCCTATCTGCTCGTACCGATGCGCCAAGACGGGGTCGAGGTGCGCGGCATCACCCAACCCGACGGCACCGCCGAGTTCTGCGAGGTGTTCTTCACCGATGCCCGGTGCCCGGCCGACAACGTCGTCGGTGGCGTCAACAACGGCTGGAAGGTCGCCAACTCCACCCTCGCCTTCGAGCGCGGTCAGTCGGCCACCACCGGCTACCGACGATTCGAGGAGGAGTACCGCCTGCTCGTTGAGGCGGCGCGCGCCAACGGCGCGATCAACGACGCGCTCATCAGACAGCGACTCATGCAGTACTTCACGAAGATCCAGATCCTTCGAATCAATGGGCTGCGCAATCTGTCGGCGGCGCTGAGCGGATCGAAGGACATGGGGACCATCGCTCTCGGTGTCACCAACAAGATGTTCTGGTCCGAGATGCACCAGCGGGCGATGGAACTCGCCCTCGACATCTTCGGTGCGGAGGCCATGCTCGTCGACAGCGGTCCCGAGGGCGGTTCCTGGCCCGGCGCCATGCGCGAACGTCGCCGCGAGGGTTACCCGGTGAGCGGCATGATGTCGGCCTTCTTCTTCTCCCGCTCCGAGACCATCTGGGGTGGCACCAGCCAGATCCAGAGAAACATCGTGGGTGAGCGCGTGCTCGGGCTCCCGAAGGAACCCAAGCCCGGCTGACCACTTCATGAGCATCGAACCGGACGCCACCAGGGAGCGTCTCGTCACCGGACCCTTCATCGCGGTGACGACCGCGCTGTTCCTGCAATTCATGTTCGTCGGAATGGTCATCGTGATCATTCCGCGATTCGTTGAGCTGCATCTCGGCGCCGGTGAGTTCGGTATCGGTCTCACCCTCGTCGCCTTCGCCGGAGCGGCCGTGGCGTGCCGGCCCGCGATCGGTCCGCTCAGCGACCGCTTCGGGCGACGGGCCCTCATGCGCGCCGGAGCCCTCATGTGCGCCGGCGCGGCGCTCCTCGCCGGCCTGTCACCGAACCTCGGTGTCTTCCTCGCTCTCCGCGCCGTGATGGGAGTCGGCGAGGCGGTGGTGTTCGTCGCGGCCTCGAGCCTCATCGCTGACCTCTCCCCGGAGGGACGCCGTGCCGAGGGCGCGAGCTACCTCTCGGTCGCGGTCTTCACCGGGGTCGGCATCGGACCGATCGTCGGGGAGAGGTTCCTCGGCGATGACCATTACACCCGCACCTTCACCGCCGCCGCGGTCTTCGCCGTGATCGCGGCCATCTCCGTGTTCCGCGTTCCGCCGAGGGTCGACCGGGTGGCCGACGGGCCGACTCAGGGATTCACGCTCATTCACCGTGCCGCGCTCTGGACCGGAATGGTCCTGGCCTGCGCGATCGCCTCATTCGCCTCGTTCGGCGCCTTCATCCCCGACCACGCCCGATCCGTCGGACTCGCCGGGGCCGGCGGACTGTTCGCCGTGTACAGCGGGGTGAGCCTGATCATCCGCATCTTCGGCGCTCGCATCCCCGAGCTGATCGGACTGCGCACCTCGGCGAGCATCGCGCTCGCCAGCCTCGCCGTTGGACTCGCCCTCCTCGCCGCGGTTCCCTCCGCGTGGGCGCTCTGGCTGGCCGCTGGCATCACCGGCGCCGGAATGGCCCTCAACTACCCACCGTTGTGGGCCCGTGTGGTCGACAGCGTCGAGCCACACGAGCGCACGGCGGCGGTCAGCTCGTTCACCATGTTTTTCGAGGTGGGCAACATCGTCGGTGGACTGTCTCTCGGCATCGTCGCCGAACTCGCCGGGAAGCGCAGTGGTTTCGCCGGGGGAGTGGTGATGGCCCTCATCGGTCTGGTGGTCGTGTGGACCCTGCTTCCCGACCGGAACCCCGCTCGTGCCGAAGCGCCGACCGTGCCCTCCGCCCCGATCCGCTGAATCACGTTTCCCCGATGTGAAGACCGCGTGCGGTCGGACCACCCCGGTCGGCCTCACCCCGTAACGTCTCGGGGATGGACGAGTTGCTCGGAGCCGATGGCCGGCCGCGCCCGGCTGCAGCCGAACTACTCCGCATGCTCTCGTCGCTCGAACCCGATGCCCTCCTGGAACGTCAACGGGCCGCCGAGGCCGAGATCCTCACCATGGGGATCACGTTCACCGTGTACTCCGACGGGGAGGACATCGACCGGGCCTGGCCGTTCGACGTCGTGCCGCGGATCATCGACGGCGTCGAATGGGACTCGGTGTCAGCCGGGCTCGCCCAGCGGTTGCGGGCGCTCAACTTGTTCATCGATGACATTTACAACGAGCGTCGGATCATCGCCGACGGGGTGTTCCCCGAAGAGCTCCTCACCGACTCCGTCAACCTCCGCGAGCAATGCCGAGGAATGCGCCCGCCGAACGGGGTATGGGCTCACATCTCCGGCTCGGACCTCGTTCGGCACGCCGACGGCGACCTCTACGTGCTCGAGGACAATCTTCGGGTGCCCTCCGGGGTGAGCTACATGCTCGAGAACCGGGCGGTCGCCAAACGAACGTTCCCCGGACTTTTCGAACGTCAATCGATCCGACCGGTCGACTCCTACACCGACGAGCTCAACCGACTGCTGCGGGCGGTCGCGCCCGACGGGGTCACGGACCCGCAGATCGCGGTGCTCACCCCGGGCGTCTTCAACTCGGCCTACTTCGAGCATTCCTTCCTCGCCCAGCGCATGGGGGCCGAACTTGTCGAGGGCATCGACCTCACCGTCGGCGAGGACGACCACGTCTACATGCGCACGGTCGACGGACCGGAGCGGGTCGACGTGATCTACCGACGGGTCGACGACCTCTTCCTCGACCCTCTCGAGTTCCGCCCCGACTCACTCATCGGGGTGCCCGGCCTGATGAGGGCCTGGAGGGAGGGCCACGTCACGATCGTCAACGCACCCGGGGCTGGCGTGGCTGACGACAAGGTCGTCTACGCCTGGGTGCCCGACATCATTCGCTACTACCTCGCCGAGGACCCGATCATCGCGAACGTGCCGACCTGGCGCTGCATGTATGACGACGAGCGGCGCCACGTGCTCGACAACCTGCGCGAACTCGTCGTGAAACCTGCGAACGAATCCGGTGGGTACGGCATCCTGATCGGCGACCGGGCCACCGACGAGCAACTCGCCGCGTCCCGCGCGGCTATCGAGGCCGATCCCCGCAACTGGGTCGCACAGCCCATCCTCGACCTCTCGACCGTGCCGACCGTTATCGACGGAGCGCTCGCTCCCCGCCACGTCGACCTGCGCCCCTTCATCCTCACCCGCGGCGTCGCGCCCGGTGAGAGCTACGTCACCCCGGGAGGCCTCACACGAGTCGCCCTCCCCGAAGGGTCGCTCGTGGTGAACTCGTCGCAGGGCGGCGGATCGAAGGACACCTGGGTGGTCGACCTCCCCGAGGCGGTTCGCTGATGGCGCTCCTCGCGCGGGTCGCCGAACGCCTCTACTGGGGTGCGCGCTACTGCGAGCGCGCCGAGGACACCGCTCGAGTGATCCGGGCGTTCAACGACCAGTTCGTCGACTTCCCGGTGAGCGAGGGCATGCGATGGGAACCTCTCGCGGCGATCACCGGAAGCCCGGCTGAGGTGCCGCCTGACGCGACCGATCTCGGGGAGGCCGCCGTGCTTCGCGCGCTCATCGCGGATCCGGCCAATCCGTCGAGCATCGCCTCCTCGGTCGAAGCCGCCCGGGAGAACTTACGCACCACGCGCGAGGTCGTCCCCCGCGAGGCGTGGGCCGCGGTGAACCAACTCGCGCGGTTTGCTCGCGCCGAGAGCCCGCACGCCGTCGGCCGGCAGAGTCGCGACTGGTTCCTTGGTCGGGTGATCGAGATCAGTCGGCGGCTCGACGGGGTGCTTGAGTCGACCATGTCGCGCGACGCCGCCTACCGGATGTGGCGTATCGGCCGACTCGTCGAGCGGGCCGACATGACGACCAGAGTCCTCGGTGTGCGCGCCGCGTCAATCCTCGACACCGGTGGCGAGGGGCGCCGACTCGAGGAACTCCAGTGGATGGGAGTGCTCCGTTCGGTGAGCGCTCTGCAGATGTACCAGCGGGCCGTCCGCGGACCGATCGAGGCCGAGCAGGTGCTGCGATTCCTCATCCTGCACGAACCGTTCCCGCGATCGGTTCGCAGCTGTGTTGCTGACCTGCGGAACGAGATCGGTCATCTCTCAGCGCGAGCCGAACTCGTCGGACTGCTGGACGCCCTCGATTCGGCGCTGTCATCCTGCGACCCCGACGCGATGGATGGGGCCGCGATCGACGCGGCG
>RFQQ01000042.1 GCA_009924875.1 Actinomycetota bacterium
GGCGCGACCGGTCGCGCCTCCCTTCGATGACGGGCTCGCCGAGGCAAGAGCGACAACGGGTCGTTGCAACACCGAGCGATCGACCCGCGAGATCCAGTCGATCGTGTTCTTCAGCAACGTAGAGGTGCTGCCGTTGTACTCGGGGCTGACGATGACAAGCCCTGTATGCGCGGCGAGGAGGTCGTGCAGCTCGCGGGCCGCCGCAGGAACACCGTGGGACGCCTCGAGTTCAGGGTCGAAGAGCGGCAGGGGAAACCGGCGCAGGTCGACGAACTCAGCCACGACACCGCGGTCGACCAGACGATCGACGATCGCCCTACCGAGCGCCGCGTTATGCGATCCGGTGCGGGTGCTCCCCGGAACCACGAGGACGCTGTCGGCCATGCCCGCAGGGTAGGAGTGATCTTGAGCGAATCAGATACCGAGAGACTTCGAGATGATCGTCTTCATGATCTCGTTCGTACCGCCATAGATCGAGGTGACCCTCGCGTCGGCGTAGTTCCTCGCGATCGGGTACTCGGTCATGTAGCCGTAGCCACCGAAGAGTTGGAGACAGCGATCGGCAGCCGTCTTCTGCAGATCGGTGCACCAGTACTTCGCCTTCGCCGCATCGGCGGAGCTGAGCCGCCCCGCGTTCAGCGCCATGACGCATTGGTCGACGAAGGCCTGGGCGACGTCGACCGCGGTCGCGACCTCCGAGAGCACGAACTTGGTGTTTTGGAACTCCGCGATCGGCTTCCCGAACGCGGTCCGCTCACGCACGTACTCGACGGTCCACTCAAGCGACGCGCGAGCTGAGGCGACCCCGGAGATCGCGAGCGACAAGCGCTCCTGAGCGAGATTCGAGGAGAGGTAGCGAAAGCCCTCACCTTCCGCGCCGAGACGGTTCGCCACCGGGACGCGGACGTCGTTGAAGAACAATTCAGCCGTGTCCTGGGAGTGCATGCCGATCTTGTCGAGATTCCGTCCACGCTCGAAGCCCTGCATGCCGCGCTCCACCACGAGCAGCGTCATACCCGAGTGCCGAGCCTCGGGATCGGTCTTCGCCACCACGATCACCAGATCGGAGTTGATCCCGTTGGTGATGAACGTCTTCGACCCGTTCAGCACGTAGACGTCCCCATCGAGCACCGCGGTCGTCGCCACTCCGGCGAGGTCGCTGCCGGTGCCGGGCTCGGTCATAGCGATCGCGGTGATCGCCTCACCGCTCGCGATAACCGGAAGCCAGCGGGCGCGCTGCTCGTCATCGCAGAGTTCGAGGAAGTAGGGCGCCGTCACATCGTTGTGCAACGTGATGCCGAGCCCAGCCCCGCCGATTCCGGCCATCGCCAACTCCTCGGCGAAGATCTGGTTGAAGCGGAAGTCGTCGCTGCCGCCGCCTCCGAACTCCTCCGGGATCTGGAACCCGAGAAAGCCGTTCGCCCCAGCGGCCGCGAAGATCTCGCGGGGAGCGATACCCGCGGCCTCCCAGTCGGCGTAATGCGGGACCATCTCCTTCGCGACGAAGGAAGCGACCGCCTCCCGGAAGGCCTCATGGGTGTCATCGAAGATCGCGCGCATGGCCGGACTGTACGCACCGGCCCACCTGCCGACCGAGACGGCCGGTACGGTTTGCTCGTGACCTCGGGCATCGTCACTCTCTCCTCGTCGAGAGCGGTCGTCAACATCGACCTCGCCAGCGGCGGTCGCATCGCGTCGTTCACCATCGACGGAGACGAACTCCTGCACACCGAATCGACCGACGGCGACCCCATGTCCTGGGGGTGCTACCCGATGGCCCCCTTCGCCGGTCGCGTCCGCGATGGTGTGCTCTCCCACGCCGGTCGGGAGCATCGCCTTCGGCTCAACATGGCGCCGCACTCCATCCACGGCACCGTCTTCGACCAGCAGTGGGAACACGAAGGCGGAAACCGCTTCGTGTGCGACCTCGGCTCAGAATGGCCATGGCCGGGCTACGCGGTCCAGGTGGTCGACGTCGGGGAGGAGGCACTCACCCTGCGCCTCGAGGTTCACGCTCACGGGGAAGGATTCCCAGCGAGCATCGGATGGCACCCGTGGTTTCGCACCCGTCTGCGCAGTGGCGAGCAACTCTCGCTTGACGCCTCTGTCGGTCGACAGGTGCTGCGCGACACGACGGGGATGCCGACCGGCGAGTGGACCGACCCGCTGCCCCGCCCATGGGACGACTGCTTTACCGATGTCGACTGGCCGATCACCCTCGACTGGGCCGGCCGCCGACGGTTGCGGATCCAGTCCGACTGCTCATACGTCGTCATCTACGACGAACGCGCCCACGCCTGGTGCGTCGAACCGCAAACCGCGCCTCCCGATGCCGTGAACAGCGGTGCGGATCTCGTCTCCCCCGACAACCCGCTCGTCGCAACCACCACCTGGGCGTGGTGAGTCGCCCCTCGGGAGCCCCGGTCGACCCGCCATCCGACCGGCATACTGACGGGGTGGAGGAACGCGGACCCGACGCTGAGCACCAGGGCGTCGACTTCGTGCGCGAACTCGTGCGGCGTGACAACTCCACCGGCACCTACGCAGGTCGGGTGCAGACCCGGTTCCCGCCAGAGCCGAATGGCTACCTGCACATCGGGCACGCCAAGGCGATCACCCTCGACTTCGAGTTGGCCCGAGAGTTCGGGGGGACGTGCAATCTCCGCTTCGACGACACCAACCCCGATACCGAGGAAACTGCCTTCGTCGACGGAATCCTCGAGGATCTCGCCTGGCTCGGGTACCCGATCGAGGGCGAACCGCTGTATGCGAGCGACTACTTCGAGCAGCTGTACGACTGGGCGGAGCTCCTGATCGAGCGGGGGCTCGCCTACGTCGACGACTCCGATAGCGAGACCATCTCGGCCGGGCGAGGCGGCTACGGCAAGCCCGGTGTCGAGAGCGAGTGGCGCAACCGGAGCGTCGAGGAGAACCTCGACCTCTTCCGCCGTATGCGCGCTGGCGAGTTCGACGAGGGTTCGCGGGTGCTTCGCGCTCGTATCGACATGCAACACGAGAACATGCAGATGCGCGACCCCGTGATGTACCGCATCCGACATGAGCGACATCACCGGACGGGCGACTCGTGGCACATCTACCCCACCTACGACTGGGCCCACGGCCAAAGCGACGCCATCGAGGGCGTCACCCACTCGCTATGCACCCTTGAGTTCGACAGCCACCGTCCGCTCTACGACTGGTATCTCGCGCAACTCCCCCTGCCCGGCGACACCCCGCGCCAGACCGAGTTCGCTCGACTCGAGTTGACCCACACGGTCACCTCGAAGCGCCGCCTCGCCGGCCTTGTGGCCGACGGGGTCGTCGACGGCTGGGACGACCCCCGTATGCCAACGCTCCGCGGACTGCGCCGTCGCGGCTACCCGGCTGCCGCGATCCGGGAATTCTGCGCCTTCATCGGCGTGTCGCGCACCAACAGCCGCCACCAGATCGAGCTACTCGAGTCGTTCGTCCGACAGCACCTAAACCGCTCGGCTCTTCGCCGGATGGCCGTCCTCGACCCGATCCGACTCGTGATCACCGACTGGCCAGAGGGCGGTCGCAAGGTGAAATCCACCATGCACTGGGTCTCGGCAGACCACGCGATCGAGGGAACGACGGCCCTCTACGAGCGCCTGTTCTCAGCCGAAGTCCCCGGCGAGGCCACCGGCGATCCGATGGACGATCTCGACCGCACGTCACTCGACCTGCGAACCGGATGCCGGTTCGAGCCAGCCCTCGGCGACACCCCGCCCGGGGCGGTGGTGCAGTTCGAGCGGCTCGGCTACTTCGCCCACGATCCGCGCGAGCCGATGCTGTTCCATCGCACGGTCGGTCTCCGCGACGAGTGGGCCCGCCTCCAACAGCGAACCTAAGACCCGCGAGTCTCAGAGGTGCGGCCAGGGGGCCGTCGCCTCGAGTTGCGCGGCAACCGCGAGCAGGAGGTCCTCTCGGCCATAGGCGGCGACGAGCTGCGCCCCGACGGGAAGACCGGCGGCGGTGCGGTGCATCGGCAGGCTGATGGCCGGCTGACCCGACATGTTGAACGCGGAGGTGAACGCGATCCACTCCCCTGCCCGTCGCATCGGCGCGAGCGGGTCGCCCTCGCGATGGTCGTGCTCGCCGATGAGCGGTGAGACCTCCGCAGTGGTCGGTGTGATCAGGAGATCGAAGCCGTCGTGCCACCAGCGTTGGCAACTGCGGCGGAACGTCGCTGCCGCCGCCAAGGCGGCGCCGTAATCGACCCCCGACATCCGGGCGGCGTACTCGGCCTGCAGCCAGTTGACCGGCTCCATCTCACTCTCAACAAGGGGACGGCCGAGGAGGTCGCCGAGTCCGGCGCGACCGAGGGCGGCTTGCACCGCCCACAGCGCCATGAACCGATCGGCCGATACGGAGCCGGCCCGGATCTGAGCCGACGGCCGCCGACCAGGACCCGGTCGGTGCCGGTGCGATCACGGTGTCGCCGATACCGGGGCCGTGCACGGCATCGAGCACGAGCGCCGTGTCGCGGACCGATCGACTGACGACGAGTTCCACCCCGAGTCCGGTCTCGGACCGGAACGGTCCGGTGGTGATCCGCCCTTGAGAGGGCTTCAGCCCGACGAGGCCGCAACAGGCTGCCGGAATCCGGATCGATCCACCGCCGTCGCTCGCGTGCGCGACCGGCACCATGCCCGAGGCGACCGCCGCCGCGGCGCCTCCGGAGGAGCCACCTGGGGTGCGCGATGTGTCCCAGGGGTTACGGGTCGGGCCGAAGGCGATCGGTTCGGTCACCGGCAGGGTCCCGAGTTCGGGGCTGGCGGTGCGTCCGAGGGTGACCAGACCAGCCGACCTGAAGCGGGCAACGAGTTCGGTGTCAGTTGAGCAGGTGAAGCCAGCATCGCGGAGGGCGATATTGCCGTTGGTCATTGGCGTGCCCGCCATATGCGAGTTCAGATCCTTCAGCAGGAACGGGACACCGGCGAGCGGGCCGGCCGGAAGTTCACTTGAGCGGGCAGCCTCGCGAGCGACGTCGAACCAGCGCAAGTTGACGGCGTTGAGCGCACCGTCGAGACGCTCGATGCGCTCGATGGCGGCCTCGGTCAGTTCGGAGGCGGACACCTCACCGGAGGAGACCAGTTCGGCCTGAGCGGTGGCGTCAAGCCAGCGGGTGTCGTCGGCGAGGGAGGACATGCGATGTTCCTACCATCCGTCGCCGACCTCGGCGACCATCGGAGATCAACTGTCGAGGCCGGGCAGGAAGGCTCGCACGAGGCCCTCCGCATGGCGTTCGAGTGTCGCCCGGTCGTAGTCGACGGGCCCGTGGACCCGTTCAACATGCGGCATGAGGCAGAACGGAATGGTGATCGCGCCAATCAACGCGAAGTAGGCGAATTCATCGACGATTGCCTCCGTCAACCCTCGGTCCTTCAGAGAGCTCCAGACCCGAACACGTCGCTCGAGATACGGACCAACGTGGCTGTCCACCAGCCAGTTCATTCGATCGTTGTATGACGCGGCCTCGTGCATGATCAGCCGGCTGAGTTCGGGTCGCTCCGCTGAGAAGAGCACCAGACCGAGTACCCACTGACGGAACTCGTCAACGGGATCCTCGAAGGTGCCCTCGGGTTCGAGGAAGGAGCTGAGCTGGGTGAAGAGGTCGTCGACCACCGCGCGCCACAGCGCCTCTTTGGAGGAGAAGTGGTAGTTGATCTGGGGCTGATGCGCCCCGGCGCGCACGGCGATCGCTCGGGTGGAGGCGCCGGCGAAGCCGTTGCGGGCGAACTCGACGGTCGCGGCGTCGATCAGTTGGCGCCGGACGTCCGCGTCATTGGCATCACGGGACTCATCAGCGATGGGACGGTCCCGGCTGCTTCCCACGCTGCAGACTTTACTGCACGGTAACCGCGCGAGGCCGACGAAGATCCGCGGATGAAAGAACGTGTCAGGGGTCGATCAATCGCCAGAAAATGTGAAAAGTGATGGCCGTCCAGGAGCGCGAGCCCCTTGTGGAACAGGGGTTTGGGGAAATCAGTACACCCGCGAGGTCAGGCCTCTTTGCCCGAATTCCGACATCGCTCTTTACGAGACGAACCATTATCAATTGAACAAAGCGAGATGATCAACTGATAATCGATCAGTGCGCGGAAACGGCGACGGGGCCCCGGAGGGCCCCGTGCGATTGGCAGCCCGTACGGGATTCGAACCCGTGC
>RFQQ01000043.1 GCA_009924875.1 Actinomycetota bacterium
CGAGTGCCCACTCCAAGACCAGGCCTTCAGCCACGGTCCGGGGGAGAGCCGTTACGTCGAGGAGAAGCGTCACTACGAGAAGCCGATCCCGATCAGCGATCTCGTCTTCCTCGATCGCGAGCGTTGCATCCTCTGTGATCGCTGCACTCGGTTCGCCGATGAGGTGGCCGGTGACGCGCTCATCCACTTCATCGATCGCGGTAACGCCACCCAGGTCAACACGTTCCCCGACGAGCCGTTCTCCTCGTACTTCTCGGGGAACACCGTGCAGATCTGCCCGGTTGGCGCGCTGACCGCGAAGCCCTATCGCTTCAAGGCGCGGCCTTGGGATCTCGAGCAGGTTGAGAGCACCTGCACCTCTTGCTCGGTGGGCTGTCGAATCTCGGTGCACTCGAGTCGCGATCGCATTCTCCGATTCCAGGGCGTTGACGACGAGGCCGTGAACTGGGGTTGGCTCTGCGACCGCGGCCGATTCAACTTCGAGTCGGTTCACTCCGATCGTCGGTTGGGCGAACCGCTCATCCGCACGACCGACGGTCTCGCGCCGACCGATTGGTCGTCCGCGCTCTCGCTCACCGCTGGCCTCGTCCGCTCGGCGATCGACGCGGGAGGTACCGAATCGATCGCGATTCTCGGAGGCGCGCGCGGCACCAACGAGGATGCGCTCGCATGGTCGGCGCTCGCCGACGCTCTCGGCATTGAGCGACGCGACGCTCGGCTCGGTGACGGCATCAGCCTCGATCTGCTCGATCTGCCGCGGGCCACAATCGCCGAGGCCGCCACCGCGTCGACCATCGTGCTCATCGCGCCTGACCTGAAGGAGGAGTTGCCCGTCCTCCATCTGCGCCTCCGCGACGCCGCGCTTCGCTCGGGAGCGAAGATCATCGAGTTCACCCAGACCGGCTCGGGACTCACCCGTCACGCCTGGCGAAGCATCCGTCACCTCCCCGGTGCCGGAGCTCAGACGGTGGCCGAGGTGCTCGCCGAGGACGCCGTCGCCGCGCAGCTCGCCTCAGGGCCGGTGGTGGTTGTCGCCGGACGTCAGAACCTCGCCGAGAGCTCAGCCGCCGTGTCGGCTCGAGTCGGCGCGGTGCTCAGGGCCGTCCCGAATGCTCGAGTGCTTCCGGTCATGCGCCGAGGCAACACCGCTGGCGCTCTCGCCGCCGGCCTGCGGAGTTCGGCCGGAGCCGCCCAGATCCTCCGCGATGCGGCTGAGGGTCGTATCGAGTTGCTGATTCTTCTCGGCGCCGACCCGCTCGCCGACTTCCCCGACTCGAGAATGGCTCGTACAGCGCTCGCCCGTGTCGGCCGCATCGTGTCCCTCGATGGGCATCTGTCCGCATCGAGCGAGCAGGCCGACATCGTCCTGCCGGTCGCGGTCATGGGGGAGAAGTCCGGGACGACGACGAACCTTGAGGGGCGAGTCACCCCGGTAGCTCAGAAGGTCACCGTCCACGGGACCGCGCGGCCCGATTGGATGATCGCGCTCGACCTCGCCGGGCGGCTCGGCGTCGAGCTCGGTGCCTCGGACCTCGGTGACCTCACGGCGATGATCGAGTTGTCGGATGACGGACTGTGGAGCGCGCCGATCGGCGCGCCGACTCCGGCGTTCGAGGCGGTGGTCGGCACGAACTACGACTTCCGACTGGTGCTCTCGCGTCGGCTCTACGACGCGGCGGTGTCCACGGCCACCTCACCCTCACTCGTGTCGCTCCCCGGAGGCCGGGGCCTGTCGGTGCACCCCTCGGATCTCGAGCGCATCGGTGTCTCCTCTGGAGATGACGTGAAGGTCATCGGTTCACGTGGTTCGGTCGTACTCCCGGTCTGTGTGGACGATCGCGTGAACCGCGGAACGGTCTGGGCGCCGTTTAACCAGCCGGCGGGCGAGCGTTCCGAGGGTGATGTCCGCGATGTCGTCGACATCGACGCTTCGGTGACCGATATCAGGATCGAGCGACTGTCGTGATCGCGATGCTCCCGGTGCCCGCGGTCGATCCGGTTCTCGACACCGACTCCTGGTGGTGGCAACCGCTCGCGATTGTCGGCCTGAAGGTCCTCGTGGTGTTCGTGATCGGGCTCGTCGGCACGATGTTCATGGTCTGGTTCGAGCGGAAGATCGTTGCCGGGATGCAGAACCGCATCGGACCGGACAAGGCCGGACCGTTCGGGCTCCTGCAGACCCTCGCCGACGGGATCAAGCTGTTCTTCAAGGAGGACCTGATCCCAGAGCGCTCAGACCGGTTCGTGTTCAAGCTCGCGCCATTTCTCGCGTTCGTCCCGGCGTTCCTGATCTGGTCGGTCATCCCGCTCGGCGGGAACTTCACCGACGGACATGACGGAACGGTCGAGTGGTTCGGTCAGGTCACTCGCGTGCAGTTGGCCGATCCGCCGGTCGGCGTGCTTCTCGTGCTCGCCCTCTCGTCCATCGCCGTGTACGGCGTGATGCTCGCTGGCTGGTCGAGCGGTTCGAAGTACCCGCTCCTCGGATCGGTGCGGGCCTCGGCGCAGATGATCTCCTATGAGGCGGCGCTCGGTCTGAGTCTGGCGACGGTACTCATGGCGGCCGGCACGCTGTCGACCTCGGGCATCGTCATCGCGCAGGACCGTCTCACCGACTGGCACCTGCTGTCCACCGGGGTGGTGCCCTTCGTCGTGTTCCTCATCGCGATGACCGCCGAGTTGAATCGTCCGCCCTTCGACCTGGTCGAGGCCGAGCAGGAGATCGTCGGCGGATTCCACACCGAGTACTCCTCCATCCGGTTCGCGCTGTTCTTCCTCGCGGAGTTCATGAACGTGATCTCGATGAGCGCGTTACTGGTGACCCTCTTCCTTGGCGGCCCTCAACCCCTCCTGATTGGATCCTTCGATCTGTTCGCCGTGCTCGGTCCGTTCGCCGGTACCGCTTGGCTGCTCCTCAAGGTCTTCCTCTTCCTCTACGTGTATGTCTGGTTCCGCGCCACGCTGCCGAGACTCCGCTACGACCAACTCATGGACCTCGGCTGGAAGGTCCTCATCCCGGTTGCTCTCGGGTGGTTCCTGCTGCTCGCGGCGCTGCAACTCGGGCGCGACAACGATCTCTCGCAGGTGAGTTACGTGGGCCTCGTGATCGTTTGCCTGATCGTGCTCGGACTCGGCTATCTCCTGTTCACTGCGGCGATCTCGGTCGCCCGGAGGAACCGCGATCGGGAAGGAGCGGCGTACTGATGGGATATCTCGATGGATTCGCGGTGACCATCCGTCAGCACCGATTGTTCGGCGGCAAGCGGGTGACGACTTCCTACTCCGGTGGACGGGAGGCCCGACGCGCGGGGCGCGACAGCGACCCCTCGGCTGACGATGACGTCAAGGTCGCGAAGCCGGAGCGTCTGCACGGACGGCACGTGCTCAACCGCTACCCCGATGGGATGGAGAAGTGCATCGGTTGCGAGTTGTGCGCCGGTGTGTGCCCGGCGAAGTGCATCTATGTGCGCGGCCAGGACAACGACCCGGAGAACCCGACCTCACCAGGCGAGCGGTTCGGCTTCGTCTACGAGATCAACTACCTCCGTTGTATCCACTGCGATCTCTGCGTGGAGGCCTGCCCGACCGAGGCGATCACCGAGACCAAGCTCTTCGAGTTCTCCTTCACGAACCGTCGGGACGCGATCTACACCAAGGACGAGCTCCTCGTCGACGACAGCGGTCGCCCTCAGCGCATGCCGTGGGAGGACTGGCGCGATGGGGAGGATGAGCTCACCTCCGGATGGATGAGGGCCACCTCGCCCTCCGGTGACGCGAGTTTCGAGGGTGTGGAGGGATGGAGCGGCGAGCTCGGCCACGGCGTCCGAGCCCCCGAGCCCTCACAGGACGTCCGCGACGGGGTGACCGGGGAGTGATGGAACTGATCGTCTTCGTGCTCGCTTCGGCGATGGTGCTCTCGGGCGCGGTCGGGGTGGTCATGTTCAAGAATCCGGTCCACGCGGCGCTCGGTCTCGTGCTGACGCTGTTCGGCGTCGCCGTGCACTTCGTCTCAATGGAGGCGCACTTCCTCGCCGCGGTGCAGGTCATCGTCTACGCCGGGGCGATCGTCGTCCTGTTCCTCTTCGTGATCATGCTGCTCGGCGTCGACCGCGCTGAGGACTTGACGATCGAGCCGCTCAAGCTCCAGCGCCCGGTGGCGGCTGTTCTTGGCGCCGGCGTCACGGTGCTTGTGGCGGGAGCTGTCGTTCGCGGCGCGGACACGCTCGGACGGGAATCCGTCGTCTCGGCGCCCGGGGACTCGAACATCCGAGCTCTGGCCCGAAGCCTCTACAGCGACCACGTGCTCGCTTTCGAGCTGACCTCGGTGCTGCTCATCGTCGCCGTGGCCGGCACCGTCGTGTTGACGCGTCGAGTGAAGAAGTCGGAGGGCTAAGGGTGGAACCGACCACGACCTCCTACCTCGTTCTCGCCGCGCTGCTCTTCGGCATTGGGGCAACCGGCCTGATGATTCGTCGGAACCCACTGGTGATGTTCATGTGCATCGAGTTGATGCTCAACGCGGTCAACCTGACGTTTGTCGCCCTCGCCACCCGCTTCTCAGACATCGACGGTCAGACGGCGGTGTTCTTCGTGATGGTGGTCGCGGCGGCTGAGGTCGTGGTCGGCCTTGGCATCATCATCTCGATCATGCGGCGGCGCCCTGGGGCGACCGTCGACGATCTCGCGGAGTTGAGGGGCTAACCGTGCTCGACGTCATCTGGCTGGTGCCCGCGCTACCGCTCGTCGGTTTCCTCACGATCCTGCTCTTCGGACGCCGTCTCGGCGAGCCCGGGGCCGGCTACGTCGCTGCCGCGGCGGTGCTCGGCGCCTTCGTTGTGACCGTGGGGGCCTTCTTCGACCTTCTGTCGATCGACGAGCACCACCGCGAGCACGTGAGCGTCCTCTTCTCGTGGGTGCCTGTCTCCTCGCTTCAGATCGACATGGCTCTGCTGGCCGATCCGCTCTCGATCACGATGGCCCTCTTCGTGACCGGCATTGGGTTCCTGATCCACCTGTTCGCGATCGGCTACATGCACGGCGATCCGAAGTTCCCCAAGTTCTTCCTCTACCTGAACCTCTTCGTGCTCTCGATGCTGATGCTCGTGCTCGGCGAGAACTTGCTGGTCACCTTCCTCGGTTGGGAGGGCGTCGGCGCTTGCTCGTACTTCCTGATCTCGTTCTGGCACACCCGCGAATCGGCGGCCACCGCCGGCAAAAAGGCCTTCGTCACCAATCGAATCGGTGACTGGGGAGTCATGCTCGCTCGGCTTCCAGGCGGTCGGCTCGGTGTCGTACTCGGCCCTCAACGGCGCCGCTGAGTCGGGTGCGCTCGCCTCATCCACGGCGACGGGCATCGCCCTGTTGCTCTTTGTCGGCGCGGCCGGCAAGTCGGCCCAGCTCCCGCTGTACCTCTGGCTGCCCGACGCGATGGAGGGTCCGACGCCGGTATCCGCGCTCATCCACGCGGCGACCATGGTCACTGCCGGAGTGTTCCTCATGACCCGCATGAACCCGGTGATCGCGGCCTCCGCCGATTACGCGCCGCAGATCATCGCGTGGGTCGGCGCGCTCACCGCGCTCTTCGCCGCGACGATCGCTGTCGCCCAGCACGACATCAAGAAGGTGCTGGCCTACTCGACGGTGTCCCAACTCGGGTACATGTTCCTCGCGGTCGGATCCGGTGCCTATGTCGCCGCCATCTTCCACATGGTCACCCACGCGTTCTTCAAGGCGCTGATGTTCCTCGGCTCGGGCTCGGTCATCCATGGGATGCACCACGAGCAGGACATGCGTCGTATGGGTGCGCTGCGAACCGTGATGCCGATCACCGCCGGCACCTTCATCATCGGATGGTTGGCCATCGCTGGTGTGCCGCCCTTCGCGGGGTTCTGGTCGAAGGACGAGATCCTGCTGTTCACCCTCGCCTCAAGCCCGGTGCTCTACGTGATCGGGCTGGTGACCGCGGTGCTCACCGCCTTCTATATGACGCGCCAAGTGGTGATGGTCTTCTTCGGAGAGGCCCGCTGGGAGTCCCACGCCGACGATCACGGTGCCCACGGGGAGTTCCGCCCACACGAGTCACCACCGATCATGCTCTTCCCGCTCGTCGTCCTCGC
>RFQQ01000044.1 GCA_009924875.1 Actinomycetota bacterium
CGAACGAGGACGAACCGCTCTTCGACATGGGCGGCGATGTCATTCCTGCCCTCACCCGGCAGGGGGTCGCTCAGGTCTACGACTTCTCCACCAACGTCATTCCCGGACAGGACGAGCGCGAGAACGGCTACTGGCGCGATGTCGGAACCATCGACGCGTTCTACGAAGCCAACATGGACTTGATCGCTCCGGTGCCGGTGTTCAACCTCTACAACGAGCGTTGGCCGGTGTACACCTATCGCAAAGCGCTTCCGCCAGCGAAGGTGTCGCGAGGCGTCGGAGGCGAGCCGGCCTTCGTCGATGGCAGCCTGCTCAGCCAGGGATCGATCGTGTCGGGATCTCACGTGGAGCGCTCGATCATCTCACCCCGGGTGTTCATCGACCACGACGCTCATGTCACCGACTCCATCATCATGGAAGGTGTGCACATCGGCGCTGGGGCCCGACTGAACCGGTGCATCGTGGACAAGAACGTGGTGATTCCGAACTTCGAGCGGATCGGCCTCGACCGCGTCGCGGACTCCGAGCGCTACACGGTGAGCGACAACGGCATCGTCGTCATCGAGAAGGAACGGCGCTTCGGCTGATTAGCGCCCCGGTGCGAAGGCCTCTGCCTCGTCGGGTCCGACGATCACGTACGAGAAACCCCAGCGTTCGCGCCGCGCGAGCAGATCCTCGACGAGCTTCGACGGTGGTCCGATCAACGCGAAGGGCGACTCGGCGATCATGTCGCTCGAAGCGCCCGTGAATGCGGCGATCCCGTCGATCGCGCCCGTGACATCCTCGGTCACGTTCACGAGGAACGCGCGGACGTTCATCTCGATCTGAGACATCCGCTCGCCGGCGGCCTCCACCACGATGCGATGCTTCGCGTCGACCGCTTCGGCCGACATCGAGTCGAAAGTGGATCCGTCGACCGCGCCCGAGGTGAGGGTCGCGTTGATGCCGACGATGTCGGCGTTCCGGGCGGCGAACTTGAGTACCCGGGGACCCCCACCCCCGATAAGGATCGGAGGGCAGGGCCGCTGCACGGGTTTCGGTAAACCGTCGTACTCCGAGATCGTGTAGTGCTCACCGGAGAACGAGAACGGGCCGTCCCCGAGGCAGCCGCGGATGACGTCGAGACCCTCGATGAAACGGCTGACCCGAACACCGGGCGGGTCGTAGGGGATGCCAGACCGCTCGTAGTCGACGGCCATCCAGCCGGCCCCGAGACCGATCTCGAGTCGACCATCGGACAGCACGTCCATCGTCGCGAGTTCCTTCGCGAGCACCAAGGGGTGCTTGTAGTCGTTGTCGTGGACGAGGGCGCCGACCCGCAGTGCGGTGGTCGCGTCTGCCACGGCCTGAAGCGCCGGAATCGGCGCAAGTTGGCCGTCGAAGTGGTCGGGCATGGTGAGGGCCGCGTAGCCGAGTTGTTCGTAGCGCCGCGCCGCCTCCACCCAGGACCGCCGGTCGGGCGCTGAGGAGGCCTGGATGCCGAATCGGAAGGGACGGGGGGAGCCGGACATGACCGGACACCGTAGTCGTCCATCGGTACGCTCGATCTGTGGGCCGGATGAGTTGGATTCTGCGCCTCGGCCTCGTGATCGGCGCGGCCTCCCTGCTCGTGACCGGCGTGGTCGCAGCGATCGCCCCGCAGATCTGGCGGGTCGCGAACGCCCATCGGGAGACGCCGGTCGAACTGCCCGACTTCATCCCGCTGTCTCAGCGCAGTTACGTCTACGACCGAGCTGGAAACGAGATCGCGGTCTACGAACTCGAGAACTCCCAACCCGTCACCCTCGACGAAGTGCCCGGTCACGTCATCGACGCGTTCGTCGCGGTGGAGGACAACGAGTTCTGGGTGCACCACGGGGTGAACGTGCGCAGCCTCGTGCGCGCGACGCTCTCAAATTTCGCCTCCGAGGGTCCCGTGCAAGGCGCGTCCACCATCACCATGCAGGTCGTCAAGAACGACTTCATGGCGGGGTTCGAACGGGATAGCCGCTACAAGATCCTCCAGATCGCCTACGCGGTGCGACTCGAGAAGGAGATCTCGAAGACCGAGATCATGGAGCGCTACCTCAACACGGTCTTCTTCGGCAACAACTCCTATGGCATCGCCGCTGCCGCCGAGACGTACTTCGGCAAGTCGGTACCCGAACTCGACTTCATCGAGTCGGCCTTCCTCGCGGGACTCGTCAGGGCCCCTTCGAGCTACGACCCGATCAACCGGCCGGAACGCAGTCGCGCCCGCTTCCGACAGGTGCTCGCCCGACTCGTCGAGGACGAGTTCCTCACCGAAGCTGAAGCGGAGACGATCGAGGCCGAGTTCGTCATCCCTGAGCGCGTTCAGCGCATACCGACCCGCGAGGTCGACCGCACGTACTACACCGAGGCGCTTCGTGAGTACTTGCTGAACGGCTCCGATCTGCTGGGCGAGACCTACGAGGAGCGCTACACCGCCCTGTACCGGGGCGGTCTGCGCATCTATACGACCCTCGATCCCGATTTGCAGGCGGCGGCCGAGGAGGCGCGTGACCTCCTTCCCGACACGGTCGAGGGCTTCGACGCCGCGCTCACATCTCTCGACACCTCCTCGGGTGCGATTCGCGCGATGGTGGGCGGCCGTGGTTTCGTGCCCGGCCAGAACGAGGTGAATCTGGCCCTCGCGCCGAGCCAGACCGGTTCGAGCATCAAGATCTTCATCCTTGCTGCGGCCCTGCAGGCGGGCGCCACCCCCGAGGACGTCATCGACGGCACTCGGCCGTGCTCGCTTCCGAATGTCGGCAACAACATCGAACCGATCTTCGAGATCACCGGTGGGGTCGACGGTGGAGTCGCGAGTCTTCGCGAGCACACCTACCGGTCGATCAACTGCGCCTTCGCCCGACTATCTCAGATCGTCGGCCTCAACCGTGTCGTCGACACCGTCTACCGCATGGCCGGATCGATCTACCTCGATCGCGAGCTGCCCGCCGAGGTCCGCCTACCGATCGAGCCGTTCGCGAGCTTCGCGACTGGCGCCAACGAGATGAGCACCCTCGACATGGCGGCTGGGATGCAGACCCTCGCTAACGCGGGGGAGCACCTCGAGCCGTACTACGTGGAGCGCATCGAGGACTCCGCGGGTCGACGTCTCTACACCCATCGGGGTGAACCGACGCGGGTGCTCGACCCAGGCGTCGCACTCACTGCGATCGACATCATGAAAGACACGCTGACCCTCGGCACCGCTCGACGAGAACTGTCGGACTTCGCGGCTGAGCGGCCGGCCGCTGGCAAGACCGGAACCCAGCAGAACAACTACACGGCATGGTTCGTTGGAGGCACCACCGAACTCGTCACGGCGGTCATGGTGCGCGATCCCGACCGGTACACCGCGATGGTCTCCATCCCTGAGTTCGTCGAGCAAGGGGTCCCGAGGGTGCAGGGTGGCACCTTCCCCGCCCGAATCTGGGGGGCCTACATGACCGAGGCCCACCGAGGGGTCCCAGCGACCGACTGGAGCTCGCCCCCACCCGGTCTTCGATCCCCAGTGCGGCTCTATCTGCCGGGGACCGAGTGCGCCCAGGTCGTCGTCGGGTATCAGCAGCCGATCCCGACGACCACCCTGCCCCCGGTCATCGATCCCGACACGGGGCTCCCGGTCGACACGGTGCCACCAGTGGTCGAACCCCCCGCTGACGGGGTGGATCCGAACGCGCCGATTCCGATCCTTGAGCCGGTGACGACCGCGACGACCATCGCTCCTGAGGTGCTCGACCCGTACGCGCCACTGCCCTCGGTGCCCCTCGACGCCTATGTTGAGGCCTGTGCTCCAACCGAGGGACCCTGACCGACGATGAGTTCCGCTGAGGTCCTCCTCGATCTCCAGCGGATCGACACCGGAGCTGATCAGCTTCGGCATCGGCGTGAGCATCTCGGGGAGCGTGAGCGCCTCGTCGCGGCGACCGCGCAGGTGAACTCGTGGGAGTCGACCCGCGTTGCTCTGCTCGAGCGGATAGCGGCGAGCGCCGCGATCGTCGAGGAGGTGGAACTCGAGGGGGAGCGGATCGACAGCGAGTCGGCCCGACTCAATGCCCAAATGCGTACGGTGATCGCCCCGCGAGAGGCCGAGGCCCTTCAACACGAACTCGAGACGCTCGCCGCCAAACGGGCGGAGTCCGATGAGCGGGGTCTACTCGCGCTCACCGAACAGGGGGAGGCTGAAACCGAACTCGCTGAGCACCTCGGCGCGGAGGAGTCCATTCGAGAGGCGGCACGATCAGCCGACGAGCAACTCCAGATCGCCGAGGCCGCCATCGATTTCGAACTCGCCGACCTCGAATCGCGACGGTCGGAGGTTCGTCCGCTCCTTGTGGACGGACTGCTCGCCCGGTACGACCGACTCCGTTCCAAGATTGGCGTCGCCGCCGCTCGACTGACCGGATCGCGATGCGAGGGCTGTCACCTCGATCTGTCGGCCGCCGAGGTCGACGAGGTTCGTCGAGCACCCGAGGGCGAGTTCCCCGACTGCCCACAGTGCGGTCGGATGTTGGTGCGCTGATGCTCTTTTGGTTCGTCGCGACGGCGGTGCTCTCCGTGCATGTGGTGTTCCGCGACGTCGCGTTCGACCATCGCCTCCTGATCGTCGGGGCGGTTGTTCCGGTCGCCGGTGGCCTCCTCGGCCCAACATCGGCCGTTCTCCTGTCGATGATCGCGCCAGTGGCGGTTCTCGTGGTCGTGATGGCAGCCACCGCCGGCCGCAAACCGATTCGGCGCACGCTCCTCGGCCTGCCAATCGGGATGTTCCTCCATCTCGTCTTCACGGGATCGTGGACGGAGGGGCAGCGGTTTTGGTGGCCGACGCTCGGGGGCTCCACCGCCGACATCGCCTCACCGGTCGTCTCTCGCGGATTGTGGAACCTTCCACTCGAACTCCTCGGCTTCCTCCTCCTTGTCTCGATGCTGCGTCGAGCGGGGCTCGACGATGTCGATCGGCGTCGGGCGTTCATCGCCCGCGGCACACTCGACCTGTCGGGTCGATGACGTGCTGATCCTCGTCCGCCATGCGCGGACCGCGTTGAACGCTGAGGGTCGACTGCAGGGCCGTACCGACGCACCACTCGATGATGAGGGGAAACGGCAGGCCATCGCGCTCGCTGAGCGACTGGAGTTGACGCGGCCGACTCGCATCCTGACCAGCCCGCTCATGCGCGCCCAGATGACGGCCGGGGCGATCGCGGAGCGCCACGGCCTTACCCCGGAGACCGATGCCGACTGGATCGAACTCGACTACGGGGAACTGGAAGGCGTGCCGATCGGCGACGTCGATTCATCGGTGTGGCGCTCGTGGCGCGATGACCCCGAGTTCGCTCCAGTTGGTGGCGAGTCCTTCGCCCACCTCGACCGCAGGGTGCACGACGCCTGTCGTCGACTGGCGTCGACTGCTGGCGACGACGATGTGATCGTCGTCAGCCACGTGTCGCCAATCAAGTCCGCCGTCGCATGGTCGATCGGCGCGTCCACCTCGATCGTGCACCGAATGCGACTCGGTCAGGCAGCGATCTCCCGAATTGATCTGTCGGGCGCCAGTCCGGTGCTGGTCACCTTTAACGAGCCACCCGGCTGACCGGTCAGCGCTCGTAGATCGGCACATCGGGGCCGACGAACTCACGGAAGAGCGCGAGGACCTCTCCGGGCTCGGCGTGCCGGCCGGTTGAGTGTTTCGAATAGATCACGTGGCCGTCGACGACCACATCGAACACTCCAGATGAGCCCGTCACCAACGACATCTCGGAGATGACGTGCTGGTAGTCGTGCATGATGTCTCTCGCCGCGCCCACGGCGCGGTCCGAATAGTCTCAAGGGACGCAGTAGGTAATCGACACGCGGTGCATCACCCCGACCCTACCCGTCGTGCTTCGAGGCATGCCCAGAGCGGCCGAACGCGCCATCGGTGCGGAGGAAGACGACGCACGCGACGATCCAGATGACGCTGCCGATGGTGACCAGCCAGTCACCGCTGCGTATGCCCGCTGCCAGATAGACGACCGCTGACGCGAAAAACAACAGCCAGCC
>RFQQ01000045.1 GCA_009924875.1 Actinomycetota bacterium
CGGGAATGCGTGTCGTGCGGCAGCCATCTCGCGACGGCGTGGAGCACCCCCGAGGGAACCGCGTGGCTGTGCCGGGAGTGCGCGACCCTCCACGGCCTCGGCTGCCCCTGAGGCGCAGCCGAGCGGAACTCACTCGATACGCAGACCCGAGATCGCCCGCGAGATCACCAACTGCTGGATCTCCGAGGTGCCCTCGAAGATGGTGTGGATCTTCGCGTCGCGATGCCAACGCTCAACCGGGTACTCCCGCGTGTATCCGTAGCCGCCGAGAATCTGGATGGCCTCCTCGGTGACACGCACTGCGACCTCTGAAGCCTTCCACTTGCTCATCGATCCCTCGGCATTCGTGAAGCCGCCGTTGCGAGCGAGCCACGCGGCGCGCCAGATGAGCAGACGACTCGCGTCGATCTCGGTGATCATGTTCGCCAACTTGAACGCGATCGCCTGATTCATGATGATCGGCTTCCCGAAGGCGTGGCGCTCCTTGGCGTATTGGAGCGAGTACTCATACGCAGCACGGGCGATACCGAGGGCCTGCGCTCCGACCGTCGGCCGGGTCGCCTCGAAGGTCGACATCGCCGGCTGCTTCTGACCGGTTGAGCCCTGCTCACGCGCTCGCGCCAACTTGGCATCGAGGCGCTCCTTACCGCCGAGGAGGCACGACCCCGGCACCCGAACATCGTCGAGCACGACTTCGGCGGTATGGGACGCGCGAATGCCGTGCTTCATGTACTTCTGACCCTGCGAGAGGCCCTTCGTGCCCGGGGGGATCACGAACGAGGCTTGCCCGCGGCCTCGCAGTTCGGGGTCGACGGCAGCCACCACAACGTGCACATCGGCGATCCCACCATTGGTGATCCAGGCCTTCGTGCCGTTGAGCACCCATTCGTCGCTCGCCTCGTCGTAGACGGCGCGGGTGCGCAGGTTCGACACGTCGCTACCAGCGTCGGGCTCGCTCACGCAGAACGCGCCGAGCATCACCTTGTTCGCATCGCCATAGCACTGCGGAACCCACTCCATGACCTGCTCCGGCGTGCCGATGCCGGCAATACCCGCAGCCGCGAGACCCGAGCCCATGATCGCCATGCCGAGGCCGGCATCACCCCAGAAGATCTCCTCGACCGCAACTGGCAGGGTGAGCCCCGACCGGTCCTGCATGGCGTTCATGAGGAACTCCCAGCCGTAGAGACCGATTTTCGCGGCCTCCTCAACGATCGGATAGGGGAACTCCTCGCGCTCATCCCACTCGTGGGCGGCGGGTCGCATGACGTCCTCAGCGAAGCCGTGGGTCCAGTCGCGGATCTGCTGCTGCTCGTCGTTGAGGGCTAGTGAGAAATCACTCATCCCGACAAGTTACCGATGGGTAGGTCGGCCGGCCACCTGTGAACTCGGCCCCAGATCACCCGACGGCGGCTAAGCCGAGTAGCGCTGGAGCCACGGTCTCGATGATCAATTTCGCTCCCGGCCGATAGACGTGCACGCCGTCCCATCGGTAGTCGAGGTCGGTGGCGATCACCTCATCAGCGCACCAGGCATCGGGGCCCTCCACGAAGGTCACGCCGTCGGTGGCCGCCGCGTAACCCGCGAGCACCGAGTTGAGATGAGCGACTCGATCGTCCTCCCCGCGCTCGGGCAACGCAGGAACGCCGGCCCCCTCCACATCCACCGGGCGCATGCACGCCACCTCGAGAAGGGCGACGGTCGCTCCAGCGTCGAGCACCCGAGAGACCGCGGTGTCGAGACGCTCGACGAACAGGGAGTTCCACTCAAGGGAAGCGAATGGCCGGGACACACCGTCGACCTCGAGATCGAGTACATCCCAAGCACCGAGAACGACGAGCGCCACGCCACCCGAAGCGGCACGACGCTCCCAGCGATCGAGCACTCCATCGCACATCGCCATGTCGAGCGCGAAGGGCAGACGCGACCGGACGACACCCGACTCATGAACCGAGCAGCCATCAGATGACCCGTCAACAACATCGAAGAATTCCTCGATCCCGGACGGAAGGTTGACCGCGAGCGATCCGGCCTGCGAGTCCCCGAGGATGACCAGCCGCACCGGTTCCTCCGGGAGCGCCAGTGGGACCGTCGTGGGCGGCGCGACAAGGGTGGTCGCCGGAGACCCATCGTCGATCAGGTCACCCTCGCTCGACACAGTCGGATCCGACGCAGGAGTTGTCGGCGCCGTCGGGACGTCCTCGACGACCGTCGTCGACACCTTCATCGTCTCGTCGAGAACGGCGGGATCAACCGAGTCGGCGCTCGCGAGCGCGAACTCCTGCTCGGCGCCACCGACGGACGGATCGAACTCGTCGACAGCGGCCACGGCGACCGACAGCGTGAGCACGCCCACGACTGAGACCGCCACAACAGCCCGACGTCCGGGAGCTCGGCGACGCCACCATCGGCCAAGTAGCCCAGATCGCAGGGGTACCTCGACCACCCGGTAGGCAACCTCGGAAAGGATGACGGTCACCATAGATGCGACGACGAACGGCCCGAGCCGGCCATCGGTCGCACCCATCACGACGAACACCGGCCAATGCCAGAGATAGAGCCCGTACGACCGACGACCTACCGCCACGATCCACCGATTTCCGAGCACGAACCGCGCCCCGGTTGCCGCCGGGTGAACCGAGACGCCGATGGCGACGAGGCTCGCGACCGCCGTGACGGCCAGCAGCCCGGGATACATGTATCCGGCGGTCAGGTCAGCGCCGATGACAGCCGAGCCGAGCACACCGAGCGATAAGCCAAGGGCAAGGTCGAGCGGCCTCGACGGCAGACGTCCAAGTCCGGGGCGCCGCCAGGGACGCCAGACGAACGCGGCCGCCGCGCCGAGGAGCAGCCCACTCGCTCTGGTCGGAGTCGACAGATACGCGAAGTTGATGCGATCGGCTCCCGAGACCGGCCATCCCATCGGGGTAGCGCCACCTCTCACCACCCACCATCCAAGGGCATAGGCCACGACAGCACCCGAGAGCGCGCGGCGCGCGCGGCGCCCATCTGAACGGGTGCGCCGCATCAGCCAGGCGAAGACGAGCGGCCACACGACGTACCACTGCTCCTCGACGGCGAGGCTCCACAGGTGCCGGAGCAACGGCGGGTCGCCGGACGCGAAGTAGGGAACGTCGCCGAGGATCTGTCCCCAGTTCGCTAGGTAGCCGACCGCCCACGGCAGATCGCGTCGCAGTTGGGATGCTTGCTCAGGCGATCCCCACAGCAACACCCAGAGCGTGGTCGCGATGAGCACCACCGCGAGGGCCGGTAGCAGCCGGCGGGCACGACGTACCCAAAATGATCGAAGGGAGACAGCGGCCGAACGCTCGTGCTCCTCCAACAAGAGGGTCGTGATGAGATACCCCGACACCACGAAGAAAACCTCGACGCCGAGAAAGCCTCCGTGGAAGGCGGAGAAGCCGGCGTGATAGGCGATGACCGCCAGCACCGAGAGACCCCTCAGGCCGTCGAGCCCTGGTTGGTGGCCCATCCGGGCGGGCGCACCCACCGGAGCCGTCACTGATCAGCGCCTGACCGTGGTGCCGTCACGCGTCGTCTCGACCGTCCAACCCGCCTCCTGCAACTCCGCGCGGATCGCGTCGGCCGTCGCGAAGTCGCGAGCGGCCCGAGCCGCGTCGAGTTGAGCGGCGGCGGCGAGCACCTCGTCGGGAACCGCGGCCGCGACCGCGAGCCGGAGTCCAACAGCAGAGAGCATCGCGGCAACCGCCGATGCCAATGGGCCTGCTGAGGCTGCGTCCCCCGCATCGAGGGCGACATTCGCCCGTCGCACGGTGTCGAAGACCAGTGCCATCGCGGTTGGCGTGTCGAGGTCGTCGTCCATCGCCGAGCGAAATCGTTCGATCACCCCGTCATCAGGATCGACCGTGTCGAGACCCTCAGCTCGGCGACCAAAGGCGTCGAGACCGGCGAGTGCGCGGCCAGCGCCTTCGAGCCCATCAGCGGAGATGCTCACGGGGGATCGGTAATGGGACTGGAGCAGCACCATTCGATATGCACGGGCATCGAAGGCCTCGATGAGATCCAAGAGGTTCGACACGTTGCCGAGCGACTTCGACATCTTCTCCCCCTCCGCGTCGACCACGAACCCGTTGTGCATCCAGTGTCGGGCGAACTCGCGCCCCAGAGCGACCGCCTGAGCGCGCTCGTTCTCATGGTGCGGGAAGCGGAGATCCTGACCGCCGCAGTGCAGATCGAAGCCGTCGCCCAAGAGGTCGAGGCTCATGACGACGCACTCCGAGTGCCACCCAGGTCGACCCTCACCCCACGGCGAGGGCCACGCCGGCTCACCTGGCTTCGAGAACTTCCATAACGCGAAGTCGGCCGGGTGCCGTTTGGCTGCCGCGCCAAGCACCTCGCGGTCACCACCCCCAGCAAGCATCTCGTCGAGGGACTGATGAGCGAGAAGGCCGTAATCGGGCACCGCCGCCACGGACAGGTACACGCCGTCATCGGTCGCGTAGGCCGAGCCTCCGGCGACGAGCTCCCCGATCATCTCAACCATCCGGTCGACGAACTCGGTGGCATGGGGAACATCGGTCGGGCGGAGCACATCGATGCCTTCCATCGCCGTGAACCACACCTGCTCGCACCGCTCGGTGATCTCGGTCCACTCGCGGCCCTCGCGCTCAGCCCGGTCGATGATCTTGTCGTCGATGTCGGTGATATTCGACACGAGGCGAACCCTCAGCCCACACCACTCCAGATAGCGGCGGAGGATGTCGTAGACCAGCGTCGCCCTCCCGTGGCCGAGATGCGGTGGCCCATACACCGTTGGCCCGCAGAGATAGATGCTCACCTCGCCGGGGCTCCGAAGCCCCAACTCGCGCACCTCGCGGGTCGCCGTGTCGTAGAGGTGGAGCATCCCCCAAGACTACGACGACCATCCCCGAGGCGGTCGGCGACCCCTCGACGACGGATCCGAGCCGGACCGGGTGACCACCGAACACAGCCCGTAGCCTTGATCGACGTGGTGACCGTCCCTGACAAGCCCTCCCTCGATGGCATCGAGGCGAACTGGGCCGCCACCTGGGAACGCGAGGGCATCCATCGCTTCGACCGGTCGCGTGGACGCGACGGTGTCTTCGCCATCGACACGCCCCCGCCGACCGTCTCGGGCTCGCTGCACATGGGCCACGTGTTCTCGTATACGCACACCGACGCGATCGCTCGCTACCAGCGGATGACCGGCAAGTCCGTCTTCTACCCAATGGGCTGGGACGACAACGGGCTCCCGACGGAACGCCGTGTGCAGAACTACTTCGGAGTGCGCTGCGATCCGAGCCAGCCGTACATCGCCGACTTCGATCCCCCGTTCCGAGGCGATCCCCCGAAGGACCACCGAGCCGTCCCCGTCTCACGACCGAACTTCCTCGAGCTCTGCGACGAACTCGTCGAACTCGATGAGAAGGTCTTCGAGGAATTGTTCCGACGACTCGGCCTCTCGGTCGACTGGACGCTGCTGTACGCGACGATCGATGAGCGAAGCCGACGCGTCAGCCAACGAGCCTTCCTTCGCAACCTCGCCCGCGGCGAGGCCTACAGCCAGGAGGCCCCGACGCTCTGGGATGTCGACTTCCAGACCGCGGTCGCCCAGGCCGAAATGGAAGACCGCGAGCGACCGGGCGCGTACCACCGTCTCGCCTTCCATCGCAGCGATGGCTCTGGCGACGTCGAGATCGCCACCACGCGTCCCGAACTCCTCGCCGCTTGCGTCGCTCTCGTCGCTCACCCTGACGACGAGCGCTTCGCTCCGCTCTTTGGCACCACTGTCACCACCCCGCTCTACGGCGTCGAGGTGCCGATCGTCGCCCATCCGCTCGCCCAACCCGACAAGGGCACCGGCATCGCCATGATCTGCACCTTCGGTGACGTCACTGACGTGATCTGGTGGCGCGAATTGCAGCTTCCGATGCGCGCGATCATCTCTCGCAGCGGCCGGATCGTGACCGACGCGCCCCACAGTGTCGATGCCGACGCGTTCTCGACGATCG
>RFQQ01000046.1 GCA_009924875.1 Actinomycetota bacterium
CGAACGCCGAGACGGGCGAGATGGAGTGGCACGCCGCCGACGGCACGGTCATCAGCCAGTCCGAGTGGGCCAAGTCCACTGGTGCTGAGGTCGAGGAGATCTCGCAGGCCGACGCCGAGGCGTCGGACCAGGCCTCGGAGGATGTGGCAGGCGATGAGTCGACTGAGTCGACTGAGGCGGCCGAGACGACCGGGTCGGGTGACGAGGACTGAGCCATTACGCCGATACGAAGTTGCGTGGGCTGCCGGGCCCGTCGACCGCAGGGCGAACTCGCCCGCTGCGTGATCGACGCGACCGGCTCGGTGGGTGTGTCGAGGACCGCTCCCGGGCGAGGCGCATGGATCTGCGGGCCGGGCTGTCTGGAGGCCGCGCGCCGCTCGCGGGGTTTCCAGCGGGCGTGGAAGCGGGAGGTCGACGAGGGCGCACTCGAGCCGCTGGCCGCGCTTCTCGACAGGTGGCGGCGACCTGATGTGGTGCGAGAATCCGACGACGAAGTGAGAGATTGAGGAACGACTGTGGCGAAGAACCTGCGGGTACACGAACTGGCGAAGGAGCTCGGCATGACCAATGCCGAGACCGTCGACCTGTGCGAGAAGCTGGGCGTGCCGGTGAAGAGCCACTCGTCCTCGCTCAACGAGGCGTACTCCGACATGGTGCGGCGCCGCGCCGAGCGGGACGGTCTGACCCGCGACGAGCAACCCGCCGAGCCTGAGCCCGAGAAGAAGCCTGCGAAGAAGGTTGCGGCCAAGAAGGCGGCCCCCGCGAAGAAGGCTGCGGCCAAGAAGGCGGCCCCCGCCAAGAAGACGGCGGCGAAGAAGGCGGCCCCCGCGAAGAAGGCCGCGCCGTCCGAGACGGTTGAGACCGAGCCGGTCGTCGAGGAGACGCCCGTTGTCGAATCCGCGCCGGAGCCGATGCCGGTCGCGGAGCCCGCGCCGGTTGAGCCGGTTGCTCCGGCTCCCGCTCCCGAGGCCCCTCCGGCTCCGGTCGAGGAGCGTCCCGCCCCCGCCGGCCGTGTGATCTCGTCCTCGCGCCCTGACCCCGTCACGGGTGAGCCGCCGACCCCGCGGCCAGCGCCGATCGCCGATGAGCCGGCCGCCAAGGCTCCGGCCGCCCCAAGGACCCCGTCGGGTAAGCCGATCCCGCCTCCCCCCGGTCGTCCGATCTCCGCCACTGGCAAGCCGATCCCGCCTCCGCCTGGCCAAGCGACGGCTCCGGGTGCCCGTCCCTCAGGACCCCGTTCCGGTGGATACACCGCGCGTCCAGGTGGGCCTCGGCCGGCCGGCGGTCCCCGCCCCGGTGGCTTCGCCGGACCGCGCCCCGGTGGCGGCCCCGGTGGTCCTCCTGGAGGTCGTCCCGGCGGTGGTCCGGGTCGTCCCAGCGGTCAGCGTCGGCCTCCGCGTCGGAGTCGCCGCCGTCGCCGCCGCGATCAGGACGAGCTCCAGCCACAGCACCTGACGCTCACCGATCGGAGTGCGCCGGTTCCCGACGGCACGATCGTCATCGAGCGTGGCGTGTCAGCGCAGGAGTTCGCTCCCAAGCTCAATCGGACGGCCGCGGATGTGGTCAAGTTCCTGCTGAACAACGGTGAGATGATCACCGCCACCCAGGCGCTGTCCGACGATCACATGGAGTTGTTCGCTCTCGATGTCGGCGCCGACCTCCTTCTCGTCGACCCAGGTCAGCAGCAGGAACTCGAACTGCAGGCGCTCTTCGACGACAGCGACGACGACGACGAGGAGCAGCTCGCTCCGCGCCCGCCGGTCGTGACCGTCATGGGTCACGTCGACCACGGCAAGACGACCGTCCTCGACAAGATCCGGTCAGCCAATGTGGTGGCGGGTGAGGCCGGCGGCATCACCCAGCACATCGGCGCCTACAAGGTGGAGCGCGGCGGTCACGAGATCGCCTTCATCGACACGCCTGGCCACGCGGCGTTCACCCAGATGCGCGCCCGTGGCGCGCAGGTGACCGACATCGTCGTGCTCGTCGTCGCCGCTGATGACGGCGTCATGCCGCAGACGATCGAGGCGATCAACCATGCCCGCGCCGCCGAGGTACCGATCATCGTCGCGGTCAACAAGATCGACAAGGACAATGCCGATCCGCAGCGCGTGCTCACCCAGCTGGCCGAGCATGAGCTCGTGCCGGAGGCCTGGGGTGGCGACACGATCGTCGTCGAGATGGCCGCCCTTCAGGATCTCGGCATCGACGACCTGCTCGACCAGTTGCTCGTCGTCGCCGAGCTCGAGGACCTTCGGGCCAATCCGAGCGGTCGCGCCAAGGGTGTCGTCCTCGAGGCCAACCTCGACAAGGGTCGAGGCCCCGTCGCCACGGTGCTGGTCGATAAGGGCGAGCTGAAAGTCGGTGACCCGATCGTCGCTGGTGCGGCCTGGGGTCGTGTCCGGGCGATGATCGACGACAAGGGCCAGCAGGTGAAGTCGGCGGGCCCGTCGACCCCGGTTGAGGTGCTCGGCTTGTCGTCGGTGCCCGCGGCTGGTGACGAGTTCCGCGCCGCGCCCGACGAGCGCATCGCGCGAACGGTGGGCGAGGCGCGCGGACATCACCGCAAGATCCGCGACCAGCGCTCGGATGCCCGGGTGAAGACTGGCGTCAAGCTTGAGGACATCTTCAGCCAGATCCAGAGCGGCGAGTCCGCCACTCTGAATCTCGTGCTCAAGGCCGATGTGCAGGGTTCCCTCGAGGCGGTCACCGAAAGCCTTCGCAAACTCGGTCGCGACGAGGTCGACCTGTCGTTCGTGCATCGCGCGGTGGGAGCCATCAGCGAGAACGACATCACCCTCGCCGCCACGACCAACGCCACGATCATCGGGTTCAACGTCCGCCCCGATCGCAAGAGCCGTGAACTGGCCGATGCTCAGGACGTTGAGATCCGCACCTACGAGATCATCTACAAGCTCCTCGAGGACATCGAGCAGGCCATGGTCGGCATGCTCGCCCCCGAATACGAGGAGGTCGTCACCGGTGACGCCGAGGTACGCGAGATCTTCCGCGTGCCCAAGATCGGCGCGATCGCTGGGTGCTACGTCCAGAACGGCACGATCGCCCGAGGGTCGAAGGTGCGCTTCCTCCGCGACGGCACGATCATCTGGAAGGGCGAGATCTCCTCGCTCCGACGATTCAAGGACGATGTGCGCGAGGTTCGAGAGGGCTTCGAGTGCGGTATCGGTCTCAGCGACTTCCAGGATCTGAAGCCCGGTGACGTCATCGAGACCTACGACGAGCGCGAGATCGAGCGGACGCTGAGCTGAGCGATGGCCGGTCGCTCGCGCTCCGGCCGCGCTGGCCGACGTGGATCCTCCGGAGGGCACCGCTACCCGCGCTCGGCTCGAGTCGGTCAGACCCTCAAGGAGATCATCGCCGACGAACTCGTCCGTATCGGCGACGAGCGGCTCGAGTTCGTGACCATCACTCAGATCGACGTGGATGACGAGTTGAACCGTGCGCACGTCATGTTCGACTCCCTCGCTGGGGAGGAGGGAGACGCGGTCATCGTCGAGGCACTCGATGAGCACCGGGTTCGGCTGCAGTCGTCGATCGCCCGGCAGATTCGAGCGAAGAAGACGCCGATTCTCGACTTCCGCCCCGACGATGTGATCCGCTCCGCCGAGCGAATCGACGAGATCCTCCGCGCCGACCGCGAGCGCGATCAGAACGACTGATGGCCCGGCGTCGCCCGCCGACGGTTCACGGCGTATGCATCGTCGACAAACCGGCCGGTGTGACCAGCCATGATGTCGTTCAGAGTCTGCGACGTCGGCTCGGTGAGCGGCGGGTCGGCCACGCCGGAACACTCGACCCGGATGCGACCGGCGTCCTGGTGGTCGCGGTTGGATCGGCAACTCGGCTGCTGACCTTCGTCGGGGGACAGGAGAAGCGCTACACCGGCGAGGTCGTTCTCGGGATCGAAACCGACACCCTCGACGCCGCTGGCGTTGTGACCGCGCGCCATGAGATGGGCCCGGTCGACCTTGAACACGTCCGCGACCTCGTCGCCGAGCATCTCACGGGGCCGATCATGCAGGTACCACCGATGGTCTCGGCGCTTCGGGTCGACGGACGCCGTCTGCATGAATTGGCGCGAGAGGGCGTCGAGGTGGAGCGCGAGCCGAGACCGGTGACCGTGCACGCCTTCGACGTGCTCGGCGAGGTGAATCCCGGAGTCCTGTCGATCGCGGTCACCTGTTCAGCGGGCACGTATATCCGTTCCCTCGCTGGCGACCTCGGCCGGCTCCTTGGCGGTGGTGCCCACCTGAGGAACCTCCGTCGCACGGCGATCGGCTCGTTCACTGAGGACCGGGCGGCGGCTCCCGAGGACTGCGCGTTACTTCCCATTCGCACCGCTGTCGAGCACCTTCCGACGGTGACCGTCGATGAGGCCACCGCTGACCGGGTTCGGCTCGGACAAGTACTCGAGCGGTTTGACGGCGATGGTCCGTGGGCCGTCCTCGACGAGGCAGGGGAGCTTCTCGCCGTGTACGAGGTATTCCGCGATCGGGGTGTCAAACCAGCCGTCGTCCTCGCCACCGGCGACCGGTAGGTTCGCGGCGTGGACGTCATCCGCGATCTCGCGTATCCGGTCTGGCCCGGAGAACGTTCCGTGATCACGATCGGCGCCTACGACGGGCTCCACCTCGGCCACCGGCGTGTGATCGCCCGAGTCGGAGAGCTCGCGCGAGCGAACGCGGCCCGCAGCGTCGTCGTCACCTTTGCTCGACATCCCGCCTTGGTGGTGCGCCCGGAGTCCGCGCCGCTACTGCTCACCTCGCCAGACGAACGCCTCGAGTTGATGGCGTCGACGAGTGTCGATGCCGCGATCGTGCTGCCGTTTGGAAGCACCGAGGCCGCTGAGGAGGCGGAGGCGTTCGTCGAACGAGTTTTCGTCCGCGCTCTCGCTGTCTCCATGGTGGTCGTGGGGAGCGACTTCCACTTCGGGCGGGGACGCCGAGGTGACGTGGGAATGTTGCGCCGCATGGGCGCCGACCACGACTTCGAGGTCGAGCCGATTGATCTCGTCACCTCGGGGGAGGGTCCGGTGATTTCCTCGACGGCGATTCGCTCAGCCCTCGCCTCCGGCGACTTGGACTCGGCGGAGTCGATGCTTGGACGGCGCCACCGTGTCGCTGGGATCGTTGTGACCGGTGACCAGCGCGGCCGGACCATCGGCTTCCCCACGGCGAACGTCGCGGTCCCCGCCGAACGGCAGGTGCCTGCGGACGGCGTCTATGCGGCCCTGGTGGCGACCGATGATGGCGCTCCCTCGCATCCGGCGGTGGTCAACATCGGCCGCCGCCCGACCTTCGACGCCGATCCGGGTCACTCCCTCGTCGAGGCGCACCTCATCGACACCGATCTCGACCTCTATGGGCGGCGACTCGTGGTGGAGTTCGTGACTCGCCTGAGGGGGGAGCGGCGCTTCGAGTCGGTTGACGCGCTCGTCGCTCAGATCAGCGCCGATCGCGACGAGGCTGCGCAGCTCCTCGGGGTTGTTGCCGAGGAGACCCGGCCGTAACCTCGCCGCTGCGCTTCGGGGTTCCGACTCCGGTGTGTGCGTCAGTCCCATCCGGGATGGCGCGTCCTCAACGAGAGGCTGGAGAACATGGCCATTACGCCGAAAGAAGAAGTGATCGCGGAGCACCGCCTCAGCGACTCCGACACGGGCTCACCCGAGGTGCAGATCGCTCTGCTGACCTCGAGGATCACCCACCTCACCGATCACCTCAAGGAGCACCCCAAGGACCACCACAGCCGCCGCGGGCTGCTCATGCTGGTCGGTCGCCGTCGTCGCATGCTCGACTACGTGCGCTCCATCGACGTCGATCGCTACCGCAAGATCGTCGCCGACCAGGGCCTCCGCCGCTGACCCGGGCGTCGGCCGGAGGGTCGACCCGCCCGAACTTCACGCGGATCCGCCGGCGCAGTA
>RFQQ01000047.1 GCA_009924875.1 Actinomycetota bacterium
CGATGTCGTTCTGGGTGGTACCGCGCAGCGCGGCGGCGTCGACACCCTGCTCCTCGGCGTTGGCGACGTAGAGCGCGAGCAGCCAGGCGGCGGTCGCATTGATCGTCATCGAGGTGTTCATCCCACCGGGTGGGATGCCGTCGAGCAGCGTTCGCATGTTCCCCAGATGGGCGACGGGCACACCGACCTTGCCGACCTCCCCGGCAGCGAGTTCGTGGTCAGGGTCGTAGCCGGTCTGCGTTGGAAGGTCGAAGGCGATCGACAGGCCGGTCTGGCCCTTGGCGAGGTTCGTCCGGTAGAGCTCGTTGGACTTCTCCGCGGTCGAGTGACCCGAGTAGGTCCTCATCATCCACGGACGATCCGGTTCACCGCGGGTGCTCACGCCGCCCCTCCCGTCGCGACCGCCTCGTGAAGGAGGTCGAGATAGTCCGGACGGTCGATGTCGACCGCGCCGAGGGACACCAGGTGATCGGTCGTCCACTGCACGTCGAGAAGTGTGCCACCGGTGGCGTTCAGCCAGTACACGAGATGGACGAGCGCGACCTTCGAGGCGTCGGTCGCCCGATGGAACATCGACTCACCGGCGAAGAACCCGCCGATACGAACGCCGTACAGTCCGCCCACCAGTTCGTCATCGAGCCAGGTCTCGACGGAGTGCGTCCATCCCATTTCATGCAGTCGTGAGTAGGCGTCGATGAACGCCCGATTGATCCAACCGCTCGGCCTGCGCGGGTCGGCACAGGCTTCCATCACCTCCGTGAAGCGCGTGTTGAAGCGAACCTCGTAGCGCCTGAGACTCCGCCGCAGCGAGCGCGAGACCCGGAGCCCGTCGAGAGGGAGGATCGCGCGCGGGTCGGGGGAGAACCATCCGATCCGCCGCCGATCGATCGGCATCGGAAAGAGCCCCGCCCGGTAGGCGGCAAGCAGAGTTCCCGGATCGAGGTCGGCGCCGATGGCGACCATGTCGGTCTCATCGGTCGGGCCACCAGTGGGCATCGCCCACTCGCTCGGTTCGGGCTCGATCGGGCGCCGGAGCACCGGAAGCGCGGTGGTTGGGATCAGGGGGTGGTCGAAGGAGCGATCACCATTCACGATCCGTGCTCCAAGAAGCCACGTCCGGTCTTGCGACCGAGGTGACCCGCGGCCACGAGTCGGCGCAGTTCCGGATGCGGGAGGCTCGAGGGATCACCGGTCTCGCGATGCAGGGTCTCAAGAATTCGCAGGGTCGTATCGAGCCCGATGAGGTCGAGCAATTCGAACGGACCCATCGGGAAGTTGCAGCCGCCCCTCATGGCCCGGTCGACATCGACCCGGCTGGCTACCCCGCGCTCAGCGAGGGCAATCGCGGCGTTGAGATACGGGAAGAGCAGTGCGTTGACCACGAATCCGGCGCGGTCGGCCACTCGGACCGTCTCCTTGCCGCAGTCAGCGGCGAATCGCTCGACCAATTGGATCGTCGACTCGGCGACGGTGACCGGGGAGACGACCTCGACAAGGGGCATCGCGGTAGCTGGATTGAAGAAGTGGAGGCCGCACACTCGGTCGGGACGGGAGGTCGCCACTGCGAGTTCCACGACGGCGAGGGTCGAGGTATTGGTGGCGATCACTGCGGCTGGGTCAAGGATCTCATCGAGTTCACCGACGAGTCTGCGCTTCACCTCGAGATCCTCGATGACCGTCTCGAGTGCGAGGTCGCATCCCGCGAGGTCCCCGAGATGAGATGTATGGGTGATTCTCGCGATCACGGCATCCGCCTCGGCCTGTTCGAGGCGACCCCGCTCGACCGATCGCGCGAGTCGAGACGTGACCTGGGCCACGACTGCCGCGGCACCCTCCTCGGTTCGAGCGCGGACGATGACGTCGAAACCGGCGGTCGCGACGACCTCGACGATGCCTGCTCCCATGATCCCGGAGCCCACGATTCCGACTTTGGTGAGACCTGAGGTTCCCGCCATGGGGGCAACCTAGTTACCGACGGGTAACGGGTGACGAGTCGGGCGCAGGAGCCCCCGGGGCGCGACGTAATGTCATCGCCTATGGGTGGACATCGCGGGGGAACGATCGCGCTGATCGGAGGTGGGCCGTTCACCGCAGATGATGACCTTGATCGGATGCTCCTCGCGGGCCGGTCACGGGTAACTGTTGTGCCGACCGCGGACGCGTTTGAGCGCCCCGGTGAACTCATCGATCGGGCGCGAACCTGGGGTGAACGCCGAGGAGTGGAGATCACGCCCCTGATGGCGATCACTCGACCGGATGCCTCCAACAGCGATCTCGTCGCGATCGCCGAAGGGTCCGACGTGATCTGGCTTGTCGGTGACTCGCCCATCCATCTGCGGACCGTCATGACGAACACTCCGCTATGGGCAGCGATCACCGATGTGCTCTCCCGAGGTGGAGTGCTCGCCGCGGTAGCAGGTAGCGCCGCGGCGCTCTGCGACCCGATGACCGATCCACGTGGCGGGGCGTTGACGATCGGCCTCGGTCTCGTCTCACCGTTTGCCGTGTTCACCGAGACGGAGAGCTGGAGCCCAGAACGACTGCAGCGGGCTCGTCAGCTGGCGGGGGATGTCGCGGTCGCGGAGTTGCCGACTGGGTCGGCGATCGTCGGGCGCGACGACGGCGCGGGCCGGGTCTGGGAGACCGTCGGGCCGGTCACCCTCCACGGTGATCTACCCGACTGATTCGTCACTGCCAAGCGAAGACGGGCTGCTCGAGGTGGTCGACCCGCCGGTCGGCCTCACCGTCAAGTGCCACCCACCGGAACTGCACCAGCACGGCGCCGGTTGGGGCGTGGATGAGGTCGTTGCCAAGTGGCACCTGGACGACCGGTCGGTCACTCTCGGGAATGTCGACGTAACGCGGTGAGTCCTCGCGCCGCAGGTTGTGGAGACCGACCCGGAATACGGCCTGCACCTCCTCGGCCGCCGGACGAAGATCGGGGTTGGACTCACCCCAGACGACCACCGGGGTGATCACATAACCCGAGCGGGTCGGGTAGTCATCGAGGAGTCCGAGTACGGCGTCCGCGCCGAACCAAATGCCGAGTTCCTCGTCGACCTCTCGGAGTGCCGCGTCGACCGGTCCCTCGCCCTCGTCGAGCCGTCCCCCAGGCAGGGCCCACTGAGCGGCATGGGAGTTCAACCGGGCCGCCCGACGGCAGAGCAGGAACGCCGCCCCACCCGCCACACCAATCATGCGTCCGTCGAGACCGGTCGTGTCACCGGGCACCATGTCGAGGGAGGTGCCCTCGGGCAACGTTGGGTCCCCATCATGAAGGATGGGATCGGAGTCACAAATCACGATGGCTACCGCGGCGTGTCGACGGCCGCTGAGTTCGTGGGGACGTCGATGGTGACGCGCGAGGTTGTCAGCGATCCGATCGCGAAGGTCGTCGCCGAACGGCAGCACCCCAAGACTTTCGCAGGTCGGCCCAGACTTCAGCGATACGCGTTGGTGATTGGCACGCGGCGATCGCGACCGAATGCCTTCCGGGTAACCCGCACGCCGAGTGGTGCCTGACGCCGCTTGTACTCGGCGATGTCGACCAGTCGGGTCACTCGGCGCACGATGTCCGGGTCGTAACCAGCCTCGATGAGATCATCGGTCGTCATGTCGCGCTCTACGTAACCCTCAAGGATGCGATCGAGCACGTCATAGGGCGGCAGGCTCTGATCGTCACGCTGATCGGGACGCAACTCGGCCGACGGGGGCTTGTCGATAACCGACACCGGCACCGTCTCACGGCCGTCGCGCTTATTGACGTAGCGGCACAGGTCGTAGACGCGGGTCTTCAGCAGGTCTTTGATGACGGCGTAACCCCCGACGGAGTCGCCGTAGATCGTGAAGTAACCGACAGCCAGCTCACTCTTGTTGCCGGTGGTCAGCACCATCCACCCGAACTCGTTCGAGAGGGCCATGAGGATTTGGCCTCGGCACCTCGATTGGAGGTTCTCTTGGGTGAGACCCCGTTCGCGACCGGTGAATGATTCCGCGAGCATCGACTCGAAAGCACTGAACGCCGGTTCGATAGAGATCGTTCGGATGTCAATCCCGAGGTTCGCAGCCAGCAGGTGGGCATCACTCAGGGAGTGATCGGAGGAGTAACGCGAGGGCATGGCCACACCATGGACGTGTTCCGAACCGAGCGCGTCCACCGCGACACAGGCGACGAGCGTCGAGTCGATTCCGCCGGAGAGACCGATCACCACATCGGTGAAGCCGTTCTTCCGGCAGTAGTCGCGCGTGCCGAGGACGAGCGCCTCATAGAGCTCGGTATCTCCGTCGATCGTTGGGGCGATCGGCTCAGGTGCGTCCGGTCGCGATTCGGTCGTGATGTCGCTCACGGGAACCACCGGGAGTGACAGCTCATGGCGACGTTCGGGAACCTCGACGTCGACGACGCGGACGTCTTCCACGAAGAGCGGTGATCGAGCGATGAGGACGCCGGCCGCGAACGGAAGTAGCGGCGCTCATCGAAGACCGCGTAGTTCGGGAGGTCGCGCTTGTCGTAGACGCCGACGACCGATCCGTTGCGCACCAGAGCGGCGGAGTTGAGGAGCGAGCCGGGTGTGCCGGTGACCGTGCCGATCACCGCTGGGCACGAACCGATGCCCGCGGCGAATCGTTCCAAGGCGGTAGCGACATCGCCGACGAAGCGCGGTTTCAGCAGAAGGTCCTCCGGTGGGTACCCGCAGATCCCCAACTCGCCGAACACCACGAGGTCGGCGCCGAGTTCGATCGCTCTCGCGTACTGGTCGAGGGCCCGATCGACGTTGCCCCGGAGGTCGCCGACCACCGGGTTCATCTGAGCGAGCGCGATCCTCAACCCGGCCACGTCCTCAGGCTAATGAGCATCCCGCCAGCCGTCGCCTCGGCCGGTATCGGCGAACTCTGACTCAGGAGTACTGGTCGAGGATCGAGGTCTCGGTCACTCGGGTGAGGGTCTCGCGGATCAGCCTGGCGAGCGTCTCGTCCACCCCGTCCACCTCAGCGAGTTCGGGAACCGTGGCCCGCTGCAGCCGGGCGAACTCGCCGAAGTGGTTCGCGATCCGACAGGACAACTCATCGGGTAGTCGGTTCACGCGACGCAGGACGCGAAGACCCTTCGGGGCGAGTTCGAGGTCGAGGTCGGACAGGTCGCCTCGATGGAGGGTGCTCGCCACCATCCGGAGATCGCGCAGACCGTCATCGTCGAGGCGTGACAGTTCAGCGAGCGTGTCCTCCGCGTCGCGGGCCATCGGGAGATAGTCGGCGACGATGAGATCGAGCTGGTCGTCGATCTCGCCGTAGAGCTCGTCGAGTTGAAGCCGAAGGAGCCGGGCATCGACACCGAGTTCGATGATCAACACCTCGATCTCCTCGGCGATGCGGTGCACCATTTCGCCGCGTTGCATGACGACGGCGACGTCGCGAACCGTCACCACGTCCTCGAACTCGAGCGCGGTCAAACTCGCGATCGACGAGGAGAGTCGCTCGGAGTAGCGCTCGAGGGTCTGCAGCGCCTGATTCGAGCGGTCGAGCAGACGACCGGTCTCTTGGAGTTGGTGCTTCGCGCCACCGGCGTACACGTTGATGACGCCCATCTCCTCCGAGGCGCTCACCACCGGCACGTCGAGGGATCGCGCGACCCGCTCAGCGGTGCGATGACGGGTACCGGTCTCGCTGGTCGGAACGGTCGGCTCGGGCACCAGGTGGACGTTGGCCCGCGCGATCCGACCGCCGTCGGAGGAGATGATGATCGCACCATCCATTTTCGCCAACTCCGACAACCGCTGTGGCGAGAACGGCGCGTCGACGAGGAACCCTCCGGTGCAGATCGACAGCACCTCCGGTTCGTCGGAGAGCACG
>RFQQ01000048.1 GCA_009924875.1 Actinomycetota bacterium
ACATCCTCGGTATCAAGATGTTCGACTCGGCTGAGCTTCGGGTCCACATGACCGGCAAGGCGATCCTGCGCACCGGGGCGAAGACCCAGGGTCAGGGCCACGAGACGACCTGGGCGCAGATCGTCGCCCACGAACTTGGCATCCCGGCCGACGACATCGTCGTCGAGGAGGGTGACACCGATACGGCCCCGTTCGGCATGGGCACCTACGCCTCGCGCTCGACGCCGGTGGCCGGTGCCGCTGTGGCGATGGTGGCTCGCAAGATCCGGGCCAAGGCTCGCAAGATCGCCGCCCACCTCCTCGAGGTGTCCGAGGAGGACATCGAGTGGGAGCTCGGACGGTTCTACGTGCGCAGCCAGCCCGACCGCGGCGTGTCGATCCAGGACTGCTCGATGGCGGCCTACTCCAACGTGCCCGACGGTATGGAGCCGGGCCTCGAGAACACCGCCTATTACGACCCGCCCAACCTGACCTGGCCGTTCGCCTGCTACATCGCGACGGTGGAGGTCGACCCCGAGACCGGGGTGTGGGACGTGCTCCGTATGGTCGCGGTCGACGACTGCGGTGTCCGTATCAACCCGATGATCGTCGAGGGCCAGATCATGGGTGGGCTCACCGAGGCATACGCGATGGCGAGCATGCAGTTCATCACCTTCGACGCCGACGGTAACTGCGTCGGCTCGAACTACATGGACTACCTGCTACCGACCGCGTGGGAGACGCCCGGGTTCGAGCTCCACGAGGTCGTGACGCCCTGCCCGCACCATCCGATCGGCGCGAAGGGCATCGGTGAGTGTGCCACCGTTGGTGGCCCGGCGGCCTTTGTGAATGCGGTCATGGACGCGGTCAAGCACCTCGGTGTCCGGAACATCGATATGCCGTTGCTCCCCGACCGGGTGCACCAGGCAGCCAACACCGGCAACGACGTCAGCGGCATGCCGCCGGTGAGGACCGACGCTCCGTGATCGACCGTTCCGACGGCTGGAGCGTCATGGCGAAGGCGCTCGAGTTGATGGAGTCCGGGGAGGCGTTTGCCCTCGCGACCGTCGTGTGGCGCCAAGCGCCCTCGTCGGGTCAGAACGGATCCCGGGCGATCGTCACCGCGGACGGCGCTGTCCACGGATGGGTCGGCGGCGCCTGCGCTGAGCCGGTGCTCATCCGCGAGGCGCTCGATGTGATTGAGCAGGGCGAGCCCCGGCTCATCTGGCTCGGCCAGCAGTCGGAACTTGAGGGGATGCATATTCCCCACGGTGTGATCACGGTGCCCATCTCGTGTCAAAGCGATGGAGCGTTGCAGATCTACATCGAGCCTGCTCAGGTGGCGCCTCATCTGGTGATCGTCGGCCGGTCGCCGATGGCCGCCACCCTCGCGGAGATGGCCGGATTGCTCGATTGGCGAGTGGATCTCATCGATGGGTCGGAGTTCGCCGAGTCGTGCTGCTCGTCCCGTTCGGCCGTCGTGGTGGCGACTCAAGGCCACGGTGACGAAGAGGTTGTAGAGACCGCGCTGCGGGCCGCTCCCGCCTATCTCGGGGTGGTCGCCTCGGCTCGCCGGGCCGACGCGCTCCGCGGCTTTCTCGCCGATCGCGGTGTCGACGCCGAGCAGGCCTCCTCGATCCGGATGCCGATCGGCCTCGATCTCGGCCACACCACGCACCGCGAGGTCGCCGTCGCCGTGTTGGCGGAACTCGTCGCTATGCGGGCCGCTGGTGGGCTCCCCTCGGGTGGAGGCCCCGCGGTCGCCCGTCCCGAGTATCGGATCGATCCGGTCTGCGGAATGTCCGTGGCCGTCGACGATGGGAATCATCCCTACGAACTCGACGGTGAGACCTACTACTTCTGCTGTCCGGGCTGTCGTTACTCGTTCAAGAAGGATCCCGCCCAGTTCCTCGCTCAGGAGGCGTCATGCTGATCACCAACCAGATCGAGGTCCCGCAACCGCTTGAGTCGGTGTGGGACTTCTTCGGCGACATCCCGCAGGTCGCGGCGTGTCTGCCGGGCACGAATCTCACCGACCAGGTCGGAGACGATCGCTATGAGGGCGACGTCACGATCAAGGCCGGTCCGGTCAAGCTCGAGTTCGCCGGGTCCGCGGAGATCACCGCTCGCGACGAGGCAAACCGCACGATCACCGTCGACGCCGCCGGCGCCGACCGAAAGGGTCGCGGACAAGCCTCGCTCGCGCTCAACGCGAAGTTGGCACCGACGGCGCTCGGAACCCGGGTCGACATCTCGCTGGACCTCACGATCTCGGGAGCGGCCGCCCAGTACGGCCGTGGTCTCGTGGCCGATGTGACCGCCGTGCTCCTCGATGAGTTCGCGGTGAACATGGGCGGACGCCTGGACGCGATCTCGAAGGGGCTCGACCCGAACGCCGTTGCTGGGGCCAAGCCCGCGAGCGGTGTGTCGATCGCCCTTCGTGCGGCGCGCATGGCGCTCACGCGTGTCGCTCGACGTTTCTTCATGCCGTATCAACCGCTACCCACGGGTCGCTGAAGGGGGAGTCATGACACTCTGGGGACTGGGGAACATCATCCTGATCGTGGTGGTGGTGCCCGTACTCGTCGCGCTGCTGAGCCGGGTGCTCGGCGCGCTGGAGCGAATCAGGGGCGCGGCTGACGACGCGCTCGCGGGAGGGGTCGCCCTGATCGGCGAACTCGACGCCGCGCCTGAGCTCCTCGCAACGACCGACCAGACGATCGCCGAAGTCGCCGACGGCGCGGTCCGCTACGCGGGCAGCGTCGGGAAGCTGCTCGGGTGAGGGGGATAACGAGATGACTACCGCTGCTGTGGTGACCCTGGTGGTCGCCGCTCTCATCGTCGCGGCCGCGGCGCTCGGACTGCTGAGGGTGATCTTCCACCTCGTGGCAGTGCGACGCAGCCTCGCCGCTCTCGAGGGTGGGGTCGAGGTGATCGCCGCCAAGACCTCGACCGTGCCGACGGTGCTCCCGTCGGTGAACTCGAGCCTGCAACCGGTCCGCGACTTCTGCGAGTCGATCTGAGGGGGATGACGATGATCTCACTACTCGCTGAATCCAACACCGGCTGGGTGATCGGCTACGTCGTCGGCATCGTCGTGGTGCTCGCCGTCGTCGCCCTGGTGGTGCCGATCCTTCTGCTCGCCAAGTCCATCGGCGGTCAGGCGGAGCGGATCAACAACGGTCTCGGGCAGGCGGTCGATCACACGGCCGCGCTCGGTGAGTTGAACAACACGATCTCGTCCGCGACGGCGATCGTCGCCGGCCTCAAGCGGGGTCGCGAGAGGCTGGGAGGCTGACATGCTCGCTCTGACCGATACTCAAGAGACCCTTTGGTGGGTCGCCATCATCGCTGGTTTCGTTGTCGTACTAGCGGTGGCGGCGTTGCTCACGATCCTCGTGGTCTTGGTGCGCACGATCGACCAGCGGGTCGACGCGATCAAGGCGACACTCGACCAAGCCAAATCCAACACCGATGACACGGCGTTGATCGAGACCGTTGGGGCCGGCGTCGACGCCGTGCTTGCCGAGGGACTCGAGCACCACCTGTTCCTCGGCCGAGTCCTTGAGAAGGTCCGCTCATGACGACGCTCATCGTTCTCACGGTCATCGACATCGTGTTGCTCATCGCAGGGCTCGCGATCTACCTCTTCATCGTCGGGGGCCAACTGACCAAGGTGGCGACCCGTCTTGAGGAGTGCGCCGACGTGGTGTGGGAGATCAAGGCGAACGCCGAGGTCATCCGACCGGGTGTTGAGCGCATCAACCGAACCGGCGGGGTTGTCGCCGGAGCGCTTCCGCTGCTCTACGGGATGGCCGAGGGGATCGTCACCGGGGCGACCTATCAGCCTGAGCCGGCCGACGCGGAGCGCCCACCGGCGCGTCCGGCGATGGGAACCCGGCGTTCCCGTCTGCTCGAGGCGGTCGGCTACCGCCCGGCCGACTGATCACCTGGTGCCCCCGGACGTGACGGGTCGGGGGCGTTACCGGTGGTGAGGGGGCCGGTGGTCGGCGCGCGGTAGGCGCCGATCCACGTGTCCTTCCACGTTCGGTCGTATTGGTCGGGGTTACACGAGGGCTTATAGATCGAGATCAACTCTCGGGAGATCTGCTCGCGGTGTGACCGGAGCCCGCCGGGAACCTCATAGAAGCAGATGTGGAGGTTCCACTTGGAACCGGCTCGCTTGATCCAAGCCGGCGAGTGCGGGTGGCGGAAGGGGAACTTCTCGGTCGACAAATCGTCGGAGTGCCCGATGAAGATGACTGAGAACTCCTGCGGTTTCGACTCGGCGTCGTTCCGGGTGACCACCGCGTAGACGGCGGGCACGGCGGGCGCGGTCCAGCCGGCGAGCACCCTCGGCCCCTCGAAGGGATAGCCGGCGAGCGAGCCGAGGCGGATCACGGTTCGAAGGCCTCCAGGTCGTCGACTTCGGAGATGGTCTCCGCCCGGGTGACCGGCCATTCGGGCAGTCCGGCCGCACGGGCCGCTTCGGTGAACAGGGGGATGGCGACGTCGACGGCGGTGTCGGAGTCGGCGGCCTCCACCACGATCTGCGCGCCGTACGACATCGAACCGGCGCCGCTGGCGATGCCATTGAGATGGGCGACGGCATCGGCGAGCTCGACGACCTCGTCGAGCTTGATCTCGCGATCCCCTTCGGCGATGACCGACACGCTGTACCTCATTGCTCTCCTCTCAGCGGATGCTCGGGAGCGCTCGGGCGAACTCCTCGAGACTCCTCAGGTTGTGACCCGACACGATCGAGTCGATGAACGGTTCGGCGACCATCATTCCGAGGGACGACGGTCGGTAGTCGACGGTGTCTCCACGGTGGGGGTTCATCCAGACGATGCGGTGACTGAGGCGCGAGAGCGACTCCATCGCGTCGGCGAGCACCTCGGGATCACCTCGGTCGAGTCCGTCGGAGCAGATCACGACGATGCCCCCGCGTGTGAGTCCACGGCGAGCCCACCCTCGGATGAACGACGAGAGGGAGTCCCCGATCCTCGTTCCACCATCCCAGTCGAACACCTTGGCCGCTGCTTGGGCCATCGCCTCGTCGGGTCGTCGGCGGTCGAGTTGCCGGGTGATGCGAGTGAGTCGTGTTCCGAAGCAGAAGACCTCGACGCGTCCCGCGGCGCGTCGTGCCGAATAGGCGAACTGCAACAGGTTGCGCGAGTAGTCCGACATGGAGCCGGAGACGTCGAGCAACAGGATGATCGGTCGTTCCCGAAGTCGGCGGTCGGAGCGGATGATCGTCTCCGGGTCGCCTTGGCGTCGCATGGTCTCGCGGACCATCCGTCGGAGATGGATCGATCGTCCGCGCCGGGAGGCGATGCGCCGACGGGTGTGACGGCGCGGAGGGGTGAGGCGGATCGACGACATGATCCTGCGCAGTGAGGCGAGTTCCTCGGGGGTGCACTCAGAGAAGTCCTTGTTGCGCCAGACGTCGACCGGCGAGGCCATGTAGCCGAGTTGGATCTCCTCCTCGCCACCGGATCCGGGTCGCTCTGACTCGACATCGGGGATCTGGAGCACGGACTGCGCGTTGTCCGATGGCCGCATCTTCGTGCGCGGATCGTCGGGCGCCGTCGGCTTCTCGTCGAGGAAGAACATCCGGAAGACGTTGTCGTAGACGGGGATGTGATCGCGTCGGCTCACGAGCGAGCAGCGTCCTGCCCAGTAGACGTCGAGGATGTCCGTCGGGTCGAGCAAAGCGATGGATGAGCACATCGCCATGACGTCGTCGGAG
>RFQQ01000049.1 GCA_009924875.1 Actinomycetota bacterium
GCGGAGCACGCTGTCTGGTTGTCGCCGTGAGGTCCCCGGTCGGACCGGGCTCGCACGGACATCGGTTGCCTTCCGCGCCGGGAAGTCCCCGGACACGAGAACGGGATGCTATCGGCGCCTCAGCGCCTTCCAACTTCGGGGTCTCGCAGCGGATCTCAGCCGAATCTGGCCCGAATCCAGTCCACCACGAGTTCCATCGCCTCGGGACGATGACCCTCGAAGTAGTGCGGGGCTCCGGTGAGCTCGTGGAGGGTGAGGTCCGTGGCCCCGGAGGCGGAGGCGATCTCAGCGGCTTGGTGTCTGCGGATCTCGGTGTCAGCGGTCGGGTGCACCAAAAGTGTCGGCACCCTCACCTCAGGCATGGTGTCGGCGAGTCGAGCCCGGCTCGACAGGGCAGACCAGGTACTCAGCCAGCCCCGGGGCGTCATCGTGCGGGCGAGGCCCCCTCGGCCGTAGTTAGCGTCGAGCGGATCCGGGAAGGCAAAGAGGCTGCCGAGCGGTCGGTCATCCGGATCGATGGAGAGGTCGAGATAGGCCGGATCGGCGAGCGTTCGGTAGATCGTGAGATACGGCGTGTTCACCGATCTCCGGCGAGCGCTCCCCCAGGCCTCGGGGTCGGCATGCCGGTCGAGGGTCCGCGCCTCATCGCGTGCCTCGCTGGCCGACTGGATCGCCAGGTGAGCCCGCTCGTCGATCCGGGAGATCCGATCACGTTGCGCCGCTCGATACCGCACGACCCAAGCAGGGTCGTACGAACAGGGTTCGGGCCAGGGTCGCCAGCCGTTCTCGAGGGCGTACATATCGAGATCCGGATCGACCGAGAGCGGGTCGTCCTCGTCGGTCACCGAGGGGTCGATGACCTGACCCATGAACACACCCTCCCCGGGATGAGCGGCGAGACCGACCCAAGCGTCGCCAATCCCGTGGTCGACGTGAGCGAGAGCCATGAGCGAGCCGCCCCCCGAGTTGCCGAGGAGCACGACCGACTCCGCTCCTCGCCGGATCGCCTCGCCGTGGGCGGTCACCACATCGCGGGCAGCGAGCTCGTGGAGGCAGTCCGTGTCGTTGTTCAGGTAGCGCGTGTTGAAGGCGATCACCGGGAGTCCGGCCGCGGCGAGCAATGGGGCGGCGTAATGAACTGAGAAGTCTCCTCGCGGGTGGGCGAGGAGAATCCAAGTTCGCGAGGTGCGCCCGTGGGCGGGCGTCCAGACGATCCCGGTGACGAGGGCCCCGTCAGCGGAGACGAGCCGAATCGCCTCGCGGTCGAGGGCGACCCGAGGTTCATCTTCGGGAAGCGGCCAATATCCCAGTCCGAACGGTCTCATCGCTCCCGTCATCGCGTCGGCGCCTGGGGCCATCGACCCAACCTAGACGGGCTGAGACCCTGGAGATCCCGGCGCGGTTCAGGAGTCAGGTCGGCTGGCGAGAATGACGCTGAGGTCGATGAGTTCATCGTCGCGACGGACCGTCACCACGGTGAGGTCGCCAGGTTCGAGATCGCGGATCGAAGCGATCAGCCCGGCGACACCTTCGACGGGCGACCCGTCGATCGCGATGACGATGTCACCCCGTTCGATGCCCGCGGTGTCGGCAGGGGTGTCGGCGCGCACATCGGTGATGAGGGCGCCAAGACCCCCGTCGGTGCGATCGTCCAGCCCGACCCCGAGGAAGCCTTCCTGTCGTGGGGTTCCCCCCGCCTGCTGGCGCAACGAGGTGAGGATCGGAAGGGCCTCCTCAGCCGAGATGGCGAAGCCGATGTTGGAGGCCGCGGTCGTTGCCGAACCACGGGCGACCGCGGTGTTGATCCCGACCACCTGACCGAGAGCGTTCACCAACGGACCGCCCGAGTTGCCCGACGAGATAGCCGCGTCGGTCTGCACCAAACCGTCGAGAGCGCCGCTCTCGGTCACGATGGTGCGGTTGAGCGCCGAGACGATGCCGAGGGTGACGCTCGGCGCGCCGTCGAGGTTCAGCGCGAATCCGATCGCCATGACTTCGTCGCCGATCCGCACGGAGTCAGGGGCCACGAAGGTGGCCGGGCGGAACCCGTCACCCTCGATGTCGATGATCGCGAGGTCGTTGCCGACGTCGTAGGCCAAGAGTTCCGCCGAGCGCGGTTCCGTCTCACCGGCGAGGCGCACGCGGATTTCCGTCGCGCCTTCCACGACGTGGGCGTTGGTGACGATCTCACCGTCGGATGAGGTGATGATCCCGGTTCCAACCGAGCCCCCCGCCCCGAAGCGGCCTCCGCCGAGGTCGGCCATGACGGTCGCGACACTCGGACCGACGAACTCGGCGACGGCGGCGACATCGAGGCGTGGGAGGGCGTCGGTCCGCTCGGGTCCAACCTCGAAGGCGATGGTCTCAGCCTCGATCGGCCGAGAGTTCGGCTTCTCCTCAGCGCCCGAGAAGAGCAGGTCCACGGTGGCGCCCCCGGCGAAGGCGAGGACGAAAGCTAGAGCGATCCCGGCGGCGGCGCCTGGTCGGCGGCGACGCGAGGGTTCGGGAGCCGCCGGCGGAGGGGGCGGAGGCAACTGACTCATGATCATGGTCTAGCAACGAGAATGGCCCGCTGCTTGTCGCAGCGGGCCATTCTCACATTCTCCTTACCCGTTGCCGGGGGGTGTCGGGCGGTGGGTCAGCCCTTCGCCTCGCTGAACGCGTCGGAGTAGTTCGTCTCGAAGTCTCCGGTGTTCTGGATGTACTCGAGCTTGGAGGTGTCCGACGGGTAGATGATCTCGTTCTCGAGAACCTCGGCATCGATGAACGGCTCGGAGGCGGCGTTCGGACTGGCGTACAGGTTCCAGTTGGTCAGCGCCGCGCCGTTCTCGGCATCGAGGATGAAGTTGATGAAGGTATGCGCCGTGCACGGATGCGGGGCATCGAAGGGGATCGCCATGTTGTCGGTCCAGATCGTGCCGCCCTCATCGGGAACGAAGTAGGTGTAGTCGTCGGCGTTGTCCAGCTCGATGATGCCGTAGAGCATGTTGCCGGAGTAGCCGTGCGAGACGAGCGTCTCACCGCTGGCGAGCAACTCGTCGTACTGATCGGAGTCGAAGGCCTTGATACGCGGCACTGCGTCGACGATGAGCTGCTTCGCTTCCTCAAGCTCGCTCTCCGAGGTGGAGTTCAGCGAGTAGCCGAGGTACTTCAGCGCTGCGCCGAGGGTCTCACGCGGGTCGTTCAGCAGGGTCATGCGTCCGTCGAAGTTGGCGGCCAACTCCGGGTCGAAGATGAGGCCCCAGGTGCGCGGGGTGTCCTCGCCCATGACGGTCAGATCGACGCCGATGCCGGTGGTGCCCCACTGGTAGGCGGCGGTGTACTCCCCGGTCGGGTCGTAGTCAGGCTTGACGAAGTTCGGGTCGAGATTCGACAGGTTGGGGATCGCGGCCTGATTGAGCGGCTGAATCGAACCCTCCTCGATCATGATCGAGACCATGTAGTCCGATGGCACGATTACGTCGTAGCCAGAGTTGCCGGCCGCAACGATTGGCTGCATCGCCTCGTTGGAGTCGTAGTTGTCCTCGATGACCTCGATTCCGTAGTCAGCCGCGAAGGCCTCGAGGAGCTCGGGGTCCATGTACTCGGACCAGTTGTAGAGGTAGAGGTCGCCATCGACCTGTCCGGCTTCGCAGTCACCCGCGGCCGACGAGTCGTCGCCCCCGCCACAAGCGGCGAGGCTGAGCAGTGGGAGCACCGCGAGCGGCATGAGCCGGCGGGTCCTCCGGAAACGGTTAGTCATAGTTTTCCCCCTTGTCATTCGGAGTTGATCCGTCCGCGGACGGCATTGGCACGCTGCAACGCCACCGAGCCCGCCACAAGGGTGAGCGACGCCAACAACATGATCACCGACACCGCGTTGATCGTTGGCGTCACGCCCTTGCGAATGAGCGAGAAGACGTATACCGGGAGCGTAGTGCTACCGGGACCCGCCACGAACTGCGTCACCACCACATCGTCGAGCGAGAGAGTGATCGCGAGGAGTGCCCCACCGAGCACGCCGGGCGCGATCAGCGGGAGGGTGATGTAGCGGAATGCCTGCCAACGGTTGGCGTAGAGGTCGGCCGCGGCCTGCTCCAGCGTGGCATCCATACCCGCGATCCGAGCCCGCACCACGACCGAGACGAAGGCGATGTTGAAGGCGACGTGGCTCACGACGATCGTCGCGAACCCCTTGGAGAGCCCGAGCCCGAAGAGGAGGTCGACCAGATCGAAGGCCTGAGTGAAGAACATCAGCATCATCACGGCCATGGTGACGTCGGGGATGATGATCGGCAGGTAGAGCAGCGCGTCGAAGACTCGGCGACCGCGGAACTTGAAGCGCTCCAGGGCGAGGGCCGACATGGTGCCGAGTACGGTCGCGATCACCGTCGACACAAGGGCGACCCGAACCGAGACCCCGATCGTCTTCTGGATTCGGGAGTCGTCGAAGAGCCGCGCGTACCACTCGGTGGTGAATCCACCCCACTCCCCCGGGATCCGGCTCCCACTGAAGGAGTAGATCGCGAGCAGGATGATCGGCGCGTAGAGGAAGGCGAGGACGATCGCGCCGTTCGAGCGCAGTATCCATCGGGTCGTCGGCGCGACCGAACGACCGCTCACAGGTTCTTCCCCCCGGCGCGGAAGTAGATGATCGTCGATACCAGCATCACCGACATGAGCACGAAGGAGAGCGAGGCGCCGACCGGCCAGTTTCGTGCGGTGAGGAACTGGGTGACGATGTATGAGCCAAGGAGGGTTTCCTTGCCGCCTCCGAGCAGTTCGGGGGTGACGTAGGCGCCCATCGACGGGACGAACACGAGGATCGACCCCGCGATCACCCCCGGCATAGTGAGAGGCAGCACTACCTTCCGGAAACTTGCCGGTCCGGAGGCGTAGAGGTCGCGGCTGGCCTCGACGAGCCGCCAGTCGAGTCGGTCGATGGAGGCGAAGAGCGGCAGGATCATGAACGGCAGGTAGGCGTAGACGAGTCCGATGACCACCGCCGTCTTGGTGAAGAGGATCTCGGTCGGACCCAGCCCGATCGACTCGGTGAACGACGAGATCGGTCCACCCGATGACAGCAGCAGCCTCCAGGCGTAGTTGCGCACCAGGAAGTTCGTCCAGAACGGGATCATGACCGCGACGAGCAGCAGGTTTCGCACCGTCACCGAGCGCGTAGCGCAGAAGTACGCGAAGGGATAGGCGATCACCAGGCAGAGCACGGTGGTGATGAGCGCGAGCACGATGGAGCGGATCACGACATTGCGGACGATCGGCTCGCCGAGCTTGCGATAGGCGTCGAGATTCCAGTCGGAGAGCGATGTGGACCCCGTCGAGGTACGCGTCGCGAAGCTGTACACGAGCACGATCACCAAGGGCACCGCGAAGAACAGGATCATGTAGGCGAACGACGGCAGAGCAAGGATCAGCCCTCGGCGGCGCTGAGCCGCCTCCTCGCGGCGCTCGGCCTCCCCGAGCGCCGTCTCGAGAACGTCAGCGTCGGGGAGAACGGTCACGGACGGACCACCGCGATGGCGTCGTCGCGCCACCACATCGCCACCCGGTCGCCGACCTCGTGGCGGTCGAGATCGGGCCGGTGGTCGGTCTCCACCTCGATGGTCATCCAGTCGAGCGCGACGCGGTAGACGATGCTGTTCCCGAGGAAGGTCACCGTGGCGACCTCTCCTTCAAGGGAGGCGTGACCCTCCGGAGCGGCGCC
>RFQQ01000050.1 GCA_009924875.1 Actinomycetota bacterium
CGATCAAGGAGTGGAACGAGCTCAACTGGCCGATCGAGTATCCGCTCGCGTACCACGAGATGTCGATCCTCCTCCCCCACTTCTTGAACGAGGGTCGTGGACGTCTCGACACCTACTTCACCCGGGTCTACAACCCGGTGTGGACCAACCCCGACGGGTTCAGTTGGCTCGAAGCGCTGAAGGACACCGATCGCGTCGGCTGTCACGTCGCGCTCACGCCGACCTGGTCGGAGACCTCCTGGTTTGCTGACTACGTGCTGCCGATGGGCGTTGGCAGCGAGCGCCACGACATCGCCTCGTATGAAACCCACGCCGGCCGGTGGATCGGCTTCCGTCAACCGGTCATGCGCCGTTACGCCGAACTGAACGGCGAGGAGGTCGGACCCGACTCCCGGTCGCACCAGTTCAATGTTGGCGAGGTCTGGGAGGAGAACGAGTTCTGGATCGACCTCTCGTGGCGAATCGATCCCGACGGCTCGCTCGGTATTCGCAAATTCTTCGAGAGCGACGAGCGGCCCGGCACTCCGATGGGGGTCGACGAGTACTACGGACGCATGTTCTCTGACAGCGTCCCCGGACTCGTCGAGGCGGCCACCGAAGCGGGACAGACCCCGCTCGAGTACATGCGCGACCGCGGCGCCTTCGCCGTGCCTGGCGACCCCTACCGCCCGTACGAGCGCGCGGTTGACCCAGCGGCGGTCGAGGGATGCACGAAAGACTCGACAGGCGTCTTCCGCAAGCCCGGCACCGAGGGCACCTGGGATGGCTCCGCCGACACGCTCAGCGGACTCGCCCTCGCCAAACTCGGTGACGGCTCCCCGGCGATCGAAGTCGATGGCGAGCTGAAGGAGGGCTTCCCGACGCCGTCGAAGAAGTTGGAGTTGTTCTCGACCACGCTGAGCGACTGGGGCTGGGACGAGTACGCGACGCCGAAGTGGATCCCCTCGCATGTGCACTGGGAGGACCTCGACCTCGAGGGCTCCGAGCGCATCCTGCTCCCGACCTTCCGTATTCCGACGCTCATCCACACCCGTTCGGCGAACTCGAAGTGGTTGAACGAGATCTCTCACCGACATCCGCTGTGGATCCATCCGAGCGACGCCGAGCGACTCGGCATCGCCGAGAACGGATTGGTGCGCGTGTCCACGAGGATCGGTCACTTCGTGATCTCCGCCTGGAGGACCGAGGGCATTCGTCCCGGGGTCGTGGCGGCCTCGCACCACATGGGCCGTTGGCGTATCGAGGAGGAGAAGGCTCGCTCCTGGGGCAACGGCCTCGCGATGATCGACAACGACGGCACGAGTTGGCGACTTCGCCGGACGAAGGGCATGAAGTCGTACAGCTCCTCTGATCCAGACACCGAGCGCATCTGGTGGAACGACACCGGCGTTCACCAGAACCTCACCTTCGCGGTGCAGCCGGATCCCATCTCGGGCATGCAGTGCTGGCACCAGCGGGTGCACGTCAGCCCGGCCGAGGAGGGCGACGAGTACGGCGATGTCGTGGTCGACACAGCGAAGAGCCGCGAGGCCTACCTCGACTGGTTGACCAAGACCCGCCCGGCACCCGGCCCGAACGGTCTCCGACGTCCGCTCTGGTACGCGCGGCCCCTTAAGCCGGTTCCGGGGGCCTACCTCGCCTGAGCGGGGTGACCGGACCATGAGCGCTGACGGATTCGCCACTGGGGCTGCGACGCTTTCGAGAGATGGCGCCCAACCACTCTGGGCGCAACTTGAGGATGAGTTGCGTCGTCGGCTCGACCTCGGTCATTTCGTGGAGCGATTCCCGACCGACCGGGAGTTGATGACGGTCTACAGCGTGAGCCGACACACCGCACGGCAAGCGGTCGGCCGACTCGGGGCGGACGGCATTGTGCGACGGGCCCGTGGTGTGGGCACCTCGGTCGACGCGGCGCGTTTCGAGCAGTCACTCGGCTCGCTCTACAGCCTGTTCCAAGTGGTCGAGGCCTCCGGACTCGTGCAGACCTCCGAGGTGCTCGCGCTCGAGAAAACTCGCGACAGCGAGGCGGCAGAACGCCTCCAACTTCGCCACGACACCGACCTCGTGGTCCTCGAGCGGCTCCGTCTCGCCGGCGGCGAGCCGCTCGCTGTCGATCGGGCATGGATGCCACACGCGATCGCATCGGGTCTCCTTGAGGTCGACTTCTCGCATACCGCGCTCTACGACGAACTCGAACGCGTCGCGGGATGTCGGCCGAGTTCGGGACGCGAGCGCATCATTCCCTTGATGCCCGAGCCGGAGGAGCGCGCACTGCTCGACCTCGACGAGAACGAGGCGGTCTTTTGCATCGACCGTCTCGGCTGTCACCTCGGGCGTCCGGTCGAGTGGCGACGGACCCTCCTCCGCGGTGATCGTTTCTCGTTCGTCGCTGATTGGGCCGCCGGACGGATGAGCGAACTGCGTCCAGAGCACCGCATCGAACCCTGATCTTCGACACACACTGCGGTGCCGGATCGCTCCGCGACCAAGCGGCCTCCTAGCCTGCGCCTATGACAACACAGGAACGCGGTAGAGACGTCGTCATCGTCGAGGCGGTGCGCACACCGGTCGGCCGGCGAAATGGTTCGCTCGCCGGGGTTCACCCAGCCGACCTGCTGTCGACGGCCCTGTCCGCCGTTATCGCTCGAAGCGGCGTCGATCCCGAGGCCATCGAACAGGTAGTCGGCGGATGTGTGAGCCAGGTGGGCGAGCAGAGCTTCAACATCACGAGAACGGCGTGGCTCTCGGCCGGACTCCCGCTCACCACCGCCGCGACCTCCGTCGATACGCAGTGCGGCTCGAGCCAGCAGGCCACGGGTCTCGCCTACTCGCTCATCGCCTCCGGCGTCGTCGACACCGCGGTCGCCTGTGGTGTCGAGGCGATGTCGCGTGTGCCAATCGGGTCAAACTCGTCTCGACGGCTCGGGCTTGGTGTGCCGATTCCCTCGTCGTACTTCGAGAACTACGAGTTCACCTCCCAGTTCGAAGGCGCCGAGCGCATCGCCGAGCGATGGGGAATCACCCGCGAGGACACCGACCATCTGGGGCTCTCATCCCAGGAGCGCGCCGCGGCCGCTCGCGCCGAAGGGCGATTCGAACCGCAGATCGTGCCCGTCGAGGCGCCCGTTCTCGGTGAAGACGGTGAACCGACCGGCGACACTCTCACGCTCACCCAAGACGAGGGGATCCGTGACACCTCGCTCGAGCGTCTCGCGACACTGAAACCCGTTGCCCGAGACAACGGAGTCCACACGGCCGGAAACTCCTCCCAGATCTCCGATGGCGCGTCGGCTCTGCTCATGATGACGGCCAGTCGGGCCGAAGCGCTCGGGCTGCGGGCCCGCGCCCGCGTCGTCGACACGTGCCTCGTTGGCGTCGATCCGGTCCTCATGCTCACTGGACCGATCGACGCGACCCGGCGACTCCTCGAGCGAAACCAACTCGCCATCTCCGACATCGACACCTTCGAGATCAACGAGGCGTTTGCCTCCGTGGTGCTGGCCTGGGCACGAGAGCTTGGCGCCGATCTTGATCGCACCAACCCGAATGGGGGCGCGATCGCCCTTGGGCATCCCCTCGGCGCGACCGGTGGAGTGCTACTCACGAAGGCGCTCCACGAACTCGAGCGAACCAACGGCCGCTTCGGTCTCGTGTCCATGTGCTGCGGAGGTGGCCTCGGCACCGGCACCCTCATCGAGCGCCTCTGAATCGCGGGCTTATCGCCATCGCGCTGGCGTGCGCCTCCTGCGGGTCGGCCGGTGACGGATCGTCCGCGGTCATCGTCTCGATCATCGATGGCGACACGGTGGTGGTATCGGTGTCAGGCGCCAACGAGCGAGTGCGACTTCTCGGGATCGACACGCCCGAGGTCGCCCGAGACGACACCCCAGCGGAATGTGGCGCCGATCTCGCGACCGAGGCCCTCGCCACCCTCCTTCCGATCGGGTCGACCGTGTCCCTGCGCCGCGAGATCGTCGGACGCGACCATTACGGCAGGCTCCTTGCCCACGTCATCCCCGAGGGCTCCAACCGCCCAAGCGGTCTCACGATGGCGGAGCGGGGGTTCGCTCGCGCGCTAGCGATCGAACCCAACATCGCGCTGGCCGCTGAGATCGATCGCGCGGTCGAGTCCGCGATGGCCGCTCGACGCGGCATCTGGGCGCTCTGCCCAACCAGCGACCGATAGCGTCATCGTGGTGAGCGAGCTCGCGGAACGCCTCGGACACGCCTCCGATGCGCGTTTGCTGATCGTGTCCTGTGACGACCTCGGCTCATGCCACGCCGCCAACGTCGGCGTGATCGATGCCCTTCGAGCGGGCTCGGCGACCTGCGCCTCGATCATGGTTCCCGCGCCGTGGGCCCGCCACGCCGCCGAGCTCCTCGAGCCGCACGACGACATCGGTGTCCATCTGACGCTGAACGCCGAGCACGATGTCTACCGCTGGGGCCCGATTACGCACGGTCCTTCGCTGCTGTCGGGTGAGGGTGGCTTCCCGAGGAACACCGCCGATCTCTGGGAGCACGCCGACCTCGATGAGGTACGGCGAGAATTACGTGCGCAGGTAAACCGCGCCACCGCCTGGGGAGTCGACGTCACCCATCTCGCCCCTCATCTCAGCGCGATCACCTTGCGCCCGGAGTTTTTCGACGTCTACGTCGAACTGGCCGTGGAGTTCGGCCTGCCCATCCGACTCCCGTCCACCGTCACCGAAGCTGAAGCCGGCTTCCCCTACCGACGGCTCGCGGCGGAGGAAGGGGTGGTCTTCCCGGATCACTTCGATCACGACTGGCGACCGGGTTCCCGCGAGCGGCTGCTCCGATCGATCGCATCGCTGCAGCCAGGGGTGACCGAGGTGCACATCCAGCCCGCCATCGACACTCCCGAGGTGCGCGCCCTGACCTCTTCAGCGGAGGGCTGGATCGACGACCATCGTCTCGCGATCGACGGAACCCTCGCCGATGCTGTCAACGAAGCGGGGGCGGTGCTGCTCGGCTATCGGGACCTGCGCGCCGCCATGCGCTCGAACTGACGACGAGCGGATTCGCTCAGTCGGCAACGAGGCGGAGCACCATCTCGTCGATGGTGCCGTCGGCGAGGGCATCAAGAATCGTTCCGGTGTGACCCTTGGCCTTCAGCCGGCCGCGCATGTACTCAACGGTGGCTGAGAACCCCTGCTCGGCGGCGACCTTCAGCGGGACGGTCACGGTGACCGCCGCGTCATCGGGACCCTCGGTACGGTCATCCGCCCTCGGGACCTCCACCGTGCAGCGAATGGTCACCGGGATGCCTCCACCGCCACATTGATGCCCTCGAGGAGATCGCGCTCCTCATCGTGTCCGGGGATCGGGCCGACCTCCGATCGCGCGAGGATCCAGTCCTCGTAGGGGTAGACGGATTCGAGTTCGGCGTCATCGAGGCCGAACCAGAACGAGGCGTTCGGGTCGATTTGCGTGGCGTGCGCCCGGAGGGCACCGGTGCGGGCCCACATGAAGCCAGTGACATCGATGCGCGTCGTGATGCGGTGGTCTTGATCGAGTCGCTCGAACCAGGAGTCATCGAAGGGCGACTCGCCAAGCTTGTCGGTGAGCGCGCGATGCACGGCCTCGATACGACGACGAGTCCAGGTCGAGTAGTAGAGCTTGAGCGGCTGGAAGGC
>RFQQ01000006.1 GCA_009924875.1 Actinomycetota bacterium
TCCGGTCGCCGCTCTCGTAAGCGCGTCGCCGGACTCCTCCTCGCGGGGATTACCGGTCTCCACGCCCTCGGCGCTGGTCCGGTCGAGGCCGATATGGCGGCCGAGGCGTCGACCGTGGCCACCATCGATCCCGTCGCGGCAGGCGCCGCTCGCGCTCTCGACCTGCTTGAGCGCTGGTGGGACACCGGGACGCCGGAGGACTTCGTCGGCTACGTCCGCGCCCGTGACCGCGTCGCCGGCCACGTCGCCGACCGCCTCGTCGAACGCGGGGTCGCCGATATCGGGGTGGACCAACTGATCGCCGCGTGGTCCTCCACGGATCTCGACGGGCAAGGCGCCCTCATCGCCGCGCTTTCTCAACTCGGGGTGCCGTACCGCCGCAACACGGAGTCACCCGGGACCTCGTTCGACTGCTCGGGACTCACCGGCTGGGCATGGGAGCGGGCGGGAGTCGAACTGCCCCGTTACAGCACGAGCCAGTTCCGCCGCGCTAACGAGGTCGACCACGAGGCCGCGGAGGCGGGCGACCTGGTCTGGTACCCGGGGCACATCATGATGTACCTGGGCGTCGGTGACGCGATCATCCACAGCCCCGAACCCGGTCGAGGGGTCGAGATCGGTGAGCTGTCGCTCCGTCGTCGGCGCTGGGCGCGTTTCGCCGACCCGACCGACGACACCCGAGACCTCGCCGTCGAACTGGCTGAGCTCCCAGTCGGCTGAGGTTCACCTCAGCGGTGGATCGGCCCCTCGGTGTCCCGAAGGGGCCGGGCGGCCCGACCGGTTCGCGCGGAGATGATCTCCGCGCAGATCGAGATCGCTGTCTCCTCGGGGGTTCGCGCGCCGATATCGAGTCCGACCGGGGACATGAGCCGGGCTAGATCGGCCGGATCGTCCACCCCAGCCTCGGCGAGCCGCTCGAGCCGGTGCGTGTGCGTCCGGCGGCTGCCCATCACGCCGATGTACCCGGCCGAGGTTGCGAGCGCCCCCTTGACCGCCGGGATGTCGAATTTCGGATCGTGGGTCAGGATGCAGACCACATCGCGGCTTCCGAGCTCCGCTCCGCGCTCAGCGAAGACCGGACCGGGCCAGGCGACCCGCACCTCGTCGGCCATCGGGAAGCGCCGGCCCGTCGCGAAGATCTCTCGCGCGTCGCACACCAGTACCCGAAAGCCGAGGATCTTCGCCACGCGAGCGAGCGCCGCGGTGAAGTCGACCGCCCCGAAGATCCACATCTGCGGCGGCGGGGCCCAGCTCTCAACGAAGACCGTCACGATGTCGGTGTCGGCGAGGTCCTCCGGAGTGGTCTGTCCGGCGGTGCCGTAGTGCCGCACACCCGATCGACCCGCCTCGAGCTCCGCGAGCGCGTCACGACGCACCACTCGATCGAGATCGGGATCGCCGAGGGAGGACGGCGCGGGATCGCCGTCGGGCACCACGAGCAACTTCGACCCGACACGGGGCCCGGAGATCACCGTGGCGAGGGCGACCGGAACACCATCGCGGATCCTCGACGCCAACTCGGCGGAGAGGCTCACCAGTCGTACTCCTCCACGAAGAGGCGGATCGTGCCCCCGCAGGTCAGGCCGACAGCGAACGCCTCGTCATCGCTATAACCGAAGGTGATCACGCCGGGCTCGCGGTCTCCGGCGAGCACCGAGAGCGACTCGGTGACGACAGCGCCCTCGACGCATCCGCCGCTCACGCTGCCAACCACTTCACCGTGCTCGCTCACTGCCATGGCGGCCCCCGGCCCGCGAGGGCCCGATCCCTCAACGTCGACAACTCGGGCGAGGGCGACGCGCACACCAGCGGAGCGCCAGCGATCGAGATCATCGAGCAGTTCTCTCATCGTCCCTCCTCAGGTCCGGGGCACAGTCTGGCCGAGACCCGGCCGGTCACGGCCACCCGACCTCCCGCTGATCACCGCGGCCAATCGCTCGAGCGCGTCGATCGAGTGCCCCTCGACGAAGTCGTCGAGGTGGGGGAGTGCTGTGGCCATACCCCGTGCGAGCGGGGCGTAACCAGGGGTCACCTTGAGTGGGTTGACCCATACGAGTCGATGGGCGAGCCGGCGAAGTCGGGTCATTTGCTCGTTGAGAACTTCAGGATCACCGCGGTCCCAGCCATCGGAGAGGATGACGACGATGGCGCCTCGGGCCATGCCGCGCTGTCCCCAGCGGTCATTGAACTCACGCAGCCCGTCCCCGATGCGGGTGCCGCCACTCCAGTCGACGACTGTTCGACCCGCGCGATTCACCGCGGTGTCGGGGTCGCGCTCGCTCAACTCCCGAGTGATTCGGGTGAGCCTCGTGCCAAGGGCGAACACCTCGACGCGCTGACGACCGACCACGGTGGCGTGAGCGAATCGCACGAGGGCCCTCGCGTACGGCTCCATCGATCCACTGACATCGAGTAGGAGCACCAGTCGGCGCGGTTTCACCGACCGCCGCCGCCAATGACGCCGAATCGGCTCGCCATCGGAGGCGAGGGCGGAGCGAACCGTTCGCCGTAGATCCGGACGACGTCCGTCCCCAGGGGTCAGTCGGAGGGAGCGTCGTGGTTCGCCGACGAGCCTGAAGCGCTCCATCAGTCGGCGGGCCTCGTCAAGCTCCTCGGGCGCGTAGTCCGCGAAGTCCTTCTGCCGGAGCACCTCCACCCTCGAGAAACGCATCTCGAGACGCTCCTCGTCGTCGGGGCGATCAACCGAGGAGTCGTCGTCCGGATCGTCATCCTCGTCGCTGTCGATGGCGAGCGTGATCGACGTCGTCTCGGAACGTTCCACGCGACCGGTCGCGCGGGACTCCCAGAAGGCGGAGAACAAGCGGTCGTAGACCTCCACGTCCTCGCGACGCCGCACGAGGGTGGCTCGGCCCGCCCAATAGGCAGGGTCTCGCTCGCTGAGGCCGACCGAAGCGAGCGCCTCGGAGAACGAGACGGTCGAGCTCATCGGCACCGCCACACCCTCCCGGCGCAGCGCCCGGACGAACGCCACGGCGAGCGCGGAGGCCGGCGCGGCGATCGGGGCGTCGGGCCCGGTGCTCACGCTCAGCGGTCGCCGACCCGGACGCCGACGCGCTCCAGGAGACTGGAGATTCCGCGATCCTGCAGGCGCTGCTGATCCTCGCGGTACTTGAGGACGGTGCCGAGGGTCGCCGACACCGAGGCGTCGTCAAGGGCGCGCACCCCGAGGCGTCCGAGCGCGGTGGCCCAGTCGATCGTCTCGGCCACACCGGGCGGCTTGTACAGGTCGAGGTCGCGCATGACCTCGACGGCCGCGGCGACCTGGCGCGCCAGTCGCTTGTCGACCTCGGGGGAGCGCAGCCGAACGATCTCGACCTCTCGGTCGAAGTCGGGGTGCTCCACCCAGTGGTACAGGCATCGGCGCTTGAGCGCGTCGTGCACGTCGCGGGTGCGATTCGAGGTCAGGATCACCACCGGCGGTCGCTCGGCTCGGAACACACCGATCTCGGGGACCGTGACCTGGAAGTCCGAGAGGATCTCGAGGAGGTAGGCCTCGAACTCGTCGTCGGCCCGGTCGATCTCGTCGACGAGTAGGACTGGAGGCGCGCCGTCGGTCGGCTCGAGCGCGCGGAGGAGCGCCCGACGGATCAGGAACCGCTCGTCGTAGAGGTCCGCCTCGACCGCCTCGGCTGAGCGGCCAGAGGTCTCACCGGTGGCTTCCGCGGCGCGGAGGTGAAGGAGTTGCCGGGCGTAGTCCCAGTCGTAGACGGCTTGGGAGGCGTCGATGCCCTCGTAGCACTGGAGGCGGATGAGCTCGCCTCCCGTCCATGCGGCGATCGCCTTGGCGAGCTCGGTCTTGCCGACCCCGGCATCGCCCTCGAGGAGGAGCGGACGGCCGAGGTCGAGGGCAAGAAAGACCGCCGTGGACAGTCCGGTGTCGGCGAGGTAGCCGTGGTCTCCGAGGGCCTCGCGAACGTCGGTCGGCGTCATCGAGAGGACACTACCCGCAGGTGTCGTGGGCCCATCGGGCCGTGCCTCGGGATAGGAACGCCTCGGTTATGAGTCGAAGCCGAGACCGACCCGGTCCAGACCGCGGAGCCAGAGGTTCCGCTTGCCGGTGCGGTCCTCTCGGTCGAGTGACCACCGGGTCGCTTGGATGCCGAGGAAACGGAACGGCTCAGGTGGGAACGGCCAGGGGCGGTCGCGGACGATCGACGTCTGTGTGGCGACCGAGCGTCGGCCGTGCAGGAGGTCGAGCATGGTGGCTGCTCCGAATCGAGAGGCCGCCACCCCGAGGCCCGTGTAGCCGAGGGCGTAGGCGACCCGACCACCAAGCGCTCGGCCCCAGAACACGGTGAATCGACTCGATGTGTCGATCGCGCCACCCCACATGTGACTGAATCGCAGGCCCTCGAGTTGCGGGAAGGTCTCGAAGAAGTGCTGGCTGAGCAGGGCCCATGACTCGGGGCGGCTCTCCAACTCCGTCGACACTTTGCCGCCCCAGTAGTAGATGGCGTCGTAGCCGCCCCACAGGATTCGGTTGTCGGAGGTGAGTCGGTAGTAGTGGAACTGGTTGGCGTTGTCGCTCAGCCCCTGTCGATTCGCCCAGCCGATCGACTCCATCTGGGAGTCCGAGTAGTCGTACACCGGCGCCATGTAGTTCGAGATACGGCGAAGCAGCGGCTTGAAGGCGTTCGTCGCGAGGGCGACCTTGCCGGCCCGGATGTGACCGAGTGGCGTCGTCACGACAACGCCGATCCCGTCGCGCTCGAGGTCGGTGGCCTTGGTGTCCTCGTAGATGCGAACCCCGAGTCGCTCAGCGGTGGCCTTCAGCCCCCACACCAGTCGAGCCGGGTCGACGAGGGCGCAGCCGTTTCGATCCCAGAGGCCACCCGTGTAGGTGGGTGAAGCGACCTCGGACTGGATCTGCTCGCGGTCGAGCCAGGTGACCTCGTGTCCGAGACGCTCCATCAGGGCGAACTCCTCGTGGAGTTCCTTCTCGTAGCTCGGCGGGTGGTGCTCCGCGACGACCTCGATGACGCCGGTGCGCTCGTAGTTGCAGTCGACCCCGTAGCGACGCAGCGCCGACTCGATCTCGTCGAGATTCTTCATGCCGAGTTCCTCGAGGATCTCGATGTCGTCGGGGAAATGGCGGAAACCGTTGGAGATGCCGTGGGTCAGCGAGGCGTCCATGAAGCCGCCGTTGCGGCCACTCGCCGCGCTACCGATCGCGTGGGCCTCGACGAGCACCACATCGCGCGAGGGGTCGCGCTCCTTGGCGATGATGGCCGTCCATAAGCCGGTGTAGCCGCCTCCGATCACACACAGGTCGCAACTCTCGTTGCGGACGAGGGTGGGATTGGTCTCGGGGACGTGCGCCCCGTCGAGCCAGTAGGCGACCTGGTCAGCGTCGGCGATCGCGTCGAGGTGACGCTGATCGACGTCGTCGTGCTGGAATGTCATCGGGTATCACCTGGGACGATCATACGGGGGCCGCTGAGCGGCCCCCGTGACCTTTCCCGGGTGACACCCGGCTCGTGAGGAGGGAGTTTGGGTCAGCCGGCGGCGGCCTGCAGAGCGCGCCGGGTGAGCACCTTCGCGAGGTGTACCCGGTACTCGACTGAGGCGTTCAGGTCGGCCTGTGGGTCGGCCTCGGCTGCCGCGGCCTCAGCCGCGTCGGCCGCCGATGCACCACCGGCGATCGCGGCCGCGACACTGCTCGCGAGCACGGGCGTCGAGGCCATGTTGACGAGACCCACGCCGCACTCCGAGCCGCGCTGCCACGCGGCCACCCCGACGATCGCCCAGTCCTGAGCGCGACGGTTGAACTTCTGGAAGCTCCATCCAGCTCCGCCCATCTTCGGGACGCGGATCTCGGTCAGCATCTCGTCAGGGGCGAGAGCTGAGGTGAAGTAGCCCTGGTAGAAGTCGGCCGCGGCGATCTCGCGGGTGCCGTTCGGACCCTCGGCCACATACGTCGCCCCGAGGGCGAGCGTGGTAGCGGGGAGATCGGAGGCTGGATCGGCGTGGGCGAGTGAGCCGCCGATGGTCCCGCGGTGACGCACCTGCGGATCACCGACGTGGCCGGCGGCGTGAGCGAGGAGCGGGACATGCTCGGCGAGCACCGGTGACTTCTCAACATCCATGTGACGGGTAAGGGCGCCGATGGCGATGTGGTCGCCGCCGTCTCGGATGTAGGAAAGATCGGAGACCCGACCGATATCGACGAGCACCGTCGGCTGGGCCAGCCGGAGCTTCATGGCGGGCACGAGGCTGTGGCCACCAGCGAGGAACTTCGCCTCGTCGCCGTATTGGCCGATGAGCTGGATCGCCTCGGCCGCGGAGCCGGCCCTGACGTAGTCGAATGCTGCAGGGATCACTGCTGGCCTCCTTGTGCCTCGTTGATTGCTCTCCAGACGGTGTTCGGGCTCGCGGGCATCGGGACGTCACGCACGCCGAGGCCCGAGAGGGCGTCGACGATCGCGTTGATCACCGCCGGTGTCGATGCGATGGTGCCGGCCTCGCCGATGCCCTTGACGCCGAGTTGGTTGGTCGGCGAGGGGGTGATCGTGTGCCCGGTCTCGATGGCGGGGACGTCGCTCGCCGCCGGCACGAGGTACTCGGCGAGGGTCGATGTCTGCAGGTTGCCGTCGGCGTCGTAGACGGCCTCCTCGAAGAGGGCCTGCGCGAGGCCCTGGACCACTCCACCGTGCACCTGTCCATCGACGATGAGCGGGTTCACCTGGTTGCCGCAGTCGTCCACGGCCACGTACTTCAGCACATCGACCTCGCCGGTCTCGGTGTCGACCTCAACCAGGCACATGTGTGTGCCGAAGGGCCAGGAGAAGTTCGGTGGGTCGTAGGTGGTGTGCGCCTCGAGGTTGGGCTCGAGGCCATCGGGAAGGTTGTGCGCGGTGAACGCCTCGAAGGCAACCGCGGCGAGTGGCATCGCGCGATCGGGGGAGCCTGCGACGCGGAACTCACCGCCGGAGAACTCGAGGTCATCGGGGTTCGCCTCGAGTTGGTGCGCGGCGATCTGCTTCGCCTTGTCGATGACCTTGTCGCAGGCCATCGCGATGGCCACGCCGCCAACAGACAGCGAACGCGATCCGTAGGTGTCGAGGCCGAGTGGCGCGATCGCTGTGTCGGAGTGCAGCACGTCGACATCGTCGGGGCTGACGCCCATCTTCTCGGCGACGATCATCGACCAGGCCGTTTCGTGCCCTTGGCCGTGCGGTGCGGTGCCCGTGACGACCTGGATCTTGTTAGTCGGCAGCACACGAACCGTGGCCGCCTCCCAGCCGCCCGCCCCGTAGTTGAGCGAGGCAAGCACGCGGGATGGGGCGAGGCCGCACATCTCGAAGTAGGTCGAGACGCCGATGCCGAGCCGCTTGGCGGCGCCAGGCACGTTCTGTGACTCTTGACGAGCGCGAACGCCGGCGTAGTCGATCATCTCGGCGGCGAGGGTCGCCGCGCGGTCGTGATCGCCGGAGTCGTATACGAGGCCGGTCATGGCCTCATACGGATAGGCCTCGGTTGGGATGAAGTTGCGCCGACGCAACTCGAGCGGATCGATGCCGATCTCGGCGGCCAGGGTGTCCATGGCGCGCTCGATGGCGTAGGTCGCCTCCGGCCGTCCCGCACCGCGGTACGCGTCGGTTGGCGTCATGTTGGTGAACACCGAGGTGCACGAGAAGTCGTAGGCCTTCGGGAGTTCGTAGACGCCGGCGTACAGGAAGGCTCCGAGCAGTGGAACGCCCGGTGTCACCAGCTGGAGGTAGGCGCCCATGTCGCCGATCAGCCGCACGCGAACCGCGGTGAGTCGCCCGTCGGAATCGGCGGCGAGCTCGATGTCTTGAATCTGCCCGCGACCATGGATGGTCGCCTGGTTGCCCTCGGAGCGGGTCTCGGTCCAGCGAACCGGGGAGCCGGTCCGCTTGGCGAGCGCCACGCAGAGCAGCTCCTCGGCGTAGACGTTCAACTTGGACCCGAATCCTCCACCGACGGCGGGGGCCACAACGCGCAACTGATGCTCGGGAATGCCGAGGGTCAACGCGGTCATGACCTTCAAGATGTGGGGTACCTGCGTCGCGGAGTAGAGCGTCATGTCACCGCCGAAGGGCTGCGGGATCGCCGCGACCGCTCGGGGTTCCATGGCGGCGGGGATCAACCGCTGCTGGATGTAACGCGCCTTCACGGAGTACGCAGCGTCAGCGAAGGCCCGGTCGACCTGCCCCTCGGACTCCTCGATCTTGAGGTCCCAGGTGTACGACCGATTGGTGCCGATCTCGTCGTGGATGACCACTCGGTCGCTGAGGGCGTCCTCGAGATCGATGACCGCCTCGAGCGGCTCGTACTCGACCTCGATCGCGTCGAGGGCGTCGCGGGCCGCCGTGGCCGAGGTGGCTAGCACGCAGGCGACGCCGTCGCCGACGTAGTTCGCTTGGCCGACGGCCAGTGGGTAGTGAGTCGGCGACTTCATGTCCTCGGTGACCGGCCACGCGCATGGCATCGGCCCCGCCCACGCGTCGGCGAGGTCGGCGCCGGAGAAGACGGCGGTCACCCCGGGCATGGCAGCCGCGGCCGAAGTGTCGACGGAGAGGATGCGGGCTCGCGCGTACGGGCTGCGCAGCACGGCGAGGTGCAGGGCGCCGGGGATCGGCAGGTCCGAGGTGTAGCGGGCCTCACCGGTCAGGAGAGCGGGATCCTCTCGGCGCAGCAGGCGCTGGCCAAGAACCCCAGTGGTGTCATCGGTCATGGTCATCGTTGAACCCCCCAGTTCTCGATGTCGGTCGACGTCGTGTCGTTCGTGATGTCTCGGTGGCGGTCAGGACTTAGCGCAGGCCAGCACGGACTGCACGATGTTGTGGTAGCCGGTGCACCGGCAGAGGTTCCCCTCGAGGCCGATGCGCACCTCCTCCTCGGTGGGATTCGGATTCTCGGCGAGCAGGCTCGTGGCGGCCATCACCATTCCCGGTGTGCAGTAGCCGCACTGGAGACCGTGGTTCTCCATGAAGGCCTGCTGCATCGGGTGGAGGGTGCCGTCAGCCGACGCCATCCCCTCGATGGTCGTGATCGAGCACCCATCGGCCTGCACGGCCAGCAGGGTGCAGCTCTTCGCCGCCTCGCCGTCGACATGCACCGAGCACGCCCCGCACGACGAGGTGTCGCATCCGATGTTGGTCCCGGTCAGGCCGACCTGTTCTCGGATGAACTGGACGAGCAGCGTTCGCGGCTCGACCTCGGCGGTGTGCGACTTGCCGTTGATGGTGACGGTGATCTCCACGTTGACTCCCCTCGGGTCTCGTGAGCGCCACCTCCCCCGGCGGTGCTCGCAGCAGAACATAGCCGTAGCGCGAGGGGGTGCGAAACGGGGAATCTCAGCCGAGCAGCTCGGTGAGATCGACGACCACCAAACCAATCAGGAAAGCGATCACTACACCACCGAGCACGGTGTAATGCCAGCGCTTGGAGTGGTCGGATCGCCAGAAGCGGCGAATGCTCATCACGATCGCGGTGACCGCGATGACGCTGATCGGAATGCCGATCAAGGGACCGACGCCACTGGCCAGCCCGAGAGCCGGCAGGACGAACGGGAAAACGATGTACATGAGCAGGCAGCGGACCGTCGCGACCATGATCGACGTTTGAAAGGCGCGGCGGGCGGCGTCAGGCGACGCTGAGGGGCCGTCCACTGGCAGGCGTAGCAGTCGCCTCATCACTCGGTCGGCGGGCGGATCGACGCGCACCGACGTTCCGGTGAGGGTGGCCGTAGCGCCGTCGGGGGAGGGGGTATCGGCGTTCATCACCAGTGGTCGACACGGTAGGTGTCGTGCACGAGGGCGGCAACCTCGGCGGGGTGGTCGGCGAGAACCACCGCTCCGGCCCCAAGCAGTTCCTCGGGTGATCCGTACCCCCAATTGACGCCGATGCAGCCGATCCCGTGGGCTCGAGCACCGTGGACGTCGTGATCTCGGTCGCCGACCATGATCACGTGCTCGCCGAGATCGGGATCAGCGGCGATATCGAGTTCGCGAAGGGCGAACTCGATCACCTCGGCTTTGGTGCGTCGTTCAGGGGTCAAGGTGGCGCCGGCGCGCACGGCGAATCGGTCGCTGATGCCGAAATAGTCGAGAATCGGATGGGCGGTCTGCTCGGGCTTCGCGGTGGCGACCGCGAGGATGAGACCGTCGTCGAGCAACCGATCGAGGAGTTCGACGATGCCGTCGTAGAGGGTGTTCTCGTAGGCGCCGATGGTGGTGTATCGCTCGCGGTAGCGGTCAATGACTCGCTCGAGGGCATCGTCGGGGATGCCGATCATCGGGAGACCGATCTCGAAGGGTGGTCCGATCACCGTGCGCACCGTCGCGTCGTCGGGAACCGGAAAGCCTTCGAGTTCGCAGGCCCACTGGAGGGATCGGACGATCCCGGGCTCGGAGTCGCTGAGCGTGCCGTCGAGATCGAGGAGCACATGGGTTCGGGCGCTCACGCGGTTGCCTCCCGCAGGGAGTGGAGGTCCCCCGAAGTGCCGATCGCGATGATCACGCTGCCGGGCTCGATGACCGTCTCGGGATCGGGGTTGGTCACGAACGTGTTTGAGCCGTCGCGGAGGGCGAGTACCAGCACGTTCGCGCGAGCGCGGAGATCCGCCTCGCGAAGGGTGCGACCAGCCAGTGGGGAGTTCTCGGGAACGGGCACCTCGTGGAGGCGGAAGTCGAGGGCCCGGTCGTGCATGACGACGTCGACGAACTCGGCGACGTTCGGTTCGGTCACGAACGAGGCCATCCGGGCGGCTCCGAGCTCCTGGGGGTTGACGACGCGGTCCGCGCCCGCGCGGGTGAGTTTCGCGATGCTCTCATCGGCCCTAGCGCGGGCGACGATGAAGAGGTCGGGGTTTATGGCCCTCGCCGAGAGGGTCACGAACAGGTTGTCGGCATCGCCCTCCAGCGCGGCGACGAGAGCTGAGGCGTGCTCCACCCCAGCGGCGCGCAGGGTGGCGTCGATGGTCGCGTCACCGGTGATCGTGGCGTGGGGCACGTCTCGGGTCCGAGACTCATCGCGGTCGACGATCACGACCTCCCGGCCACCGGCGACCAGGTCGGCCACCACCGACCGTCCGACACGTCCCCAACCGCACACCACCACGTGACCACGCATCTCTGAGATCCTCCTGTCCATCCTCCGCCTGCCGAGGAAGTCGACGAGTTGACCCTCAACGACCACCTGCACCACCAGTGTGAACGTGTACAGCACGGTCGACACACCGGTCACGATGATGAACATCGTGAACCACTGCATGCCCGGGCCGAACTCGCCGAGCTCTCGGTAACCGACCGTGGTCACCGTCGTGACCGTCTGGTAGGCCGACTCGGTCCACGTGAGGCCGTGGGCCCGATATCCGATGACGCCAACCACGAACACCGACGCGACCAAACCGACCGCGAGTCGGAGTCGCGACATCGGTGTGCTCACGTCGGACAACCGTACCGGCGAGACGGTCGAGCGGAGGAGGTCGTCGGCTCAGTCGTCGAGCCGCGCGAGACCGGTCAGCGCGAAGGCGACGCTCCCGATTCCGAGCACGATCATCACGACGAGCCCGATGAGGGTGTCGCGGGCGTCGAACCCCTCAACAAAGCCCTGTCGGGCGAGGTGCAGGATCCGGGTCAGGGGATTCCACGTCGCGACCGGCTCGAGCCACCCGTCGATGATCTCGATGGGTGTCTGCGCGTCAGTGAGGAAGAGTCCGAGGAAGAGCGTCAACTGCATGATCGCGGCGGCGCGCATGTCTCGGAAGCGATAGGCCAACCCGAGTCCCCATCCGGTGCCGACGGTCGCCATGCCGAGTGCCGCGACGAACATCAAGAGCGGCGTCGCCGGATTGCCGACCGGGCGCGCGCCGAGGGCGAGTCCGACGAGGCTCACGAGGACGACGGCGATCATCGCCCTCGTCCAGGCCGCGATGAACGGTCCGAGTAGAAGTGCGCGTCGACTGGTCGGCGCCATGCGCAAGCGGTCGTAGAAGCCGCTCTCGAGATCTCGGATCATCGCGAAACCCGTGCCGAGACCGGCGAAGGACGCGCCCATCGTGACCGCGAGCGGCAGGTACCAGTTGATCGACCGGTCCGTGGGGAAGCCAGGCACCTCGGTGACGCCCGCGTAGGTACCGGAGAACGAGATGACTTGGACGATCGGCATGAGGAGGGCGGGGATGAACGCCGACGGGAGACGGCGAATGTTCCTCAGGCTGCGCAGGGCCAGGCCGTTGGCCGCCGCGAGTCCGCCCGAGCGGTCGTTGAGCGCGATCGCGGTCATGCCGCTGCCACCCGTCGCCGGAGACTCCGCAACGCGAGTCGCACTCCACCGATCGCGAGCGCGAGCGGGATCAGCACCGTCTGCGCGACGGCGAGCGCCGAGACCGAGTCGATCGTCAGCGACCGGAACCCCTCAACCAAGTAGGAGATGGGGTTCAGCGTCGCGATCCAGCGGTAGGCCCCATCCATCGTCTGTCGGGGAAAGAACGCCGAGGAGAAGAACAGGATGACGAACAGCAGCGGGAACGAACCCTGCACTGCCTCACTCGAGCCGGTGCGCAGCGCCATCGTCGACATGACCGCGGCGACCGCGAGCGCGGTGAGGAGCCCGCCCACCATCATCGCGAGCAGGGCGAGCACCCCTCCTCGGATCGTCAGACCGAAAGGAAGCAGGATCACCACGAACAGCACGGTTTGGACCGCGCCATAGGCCATCGCCCCTGCGAGGCGGCCGAGCAGGATGCTGATCCGGGAGGTCGGCGCGGCGATCAGTCGGTCGAAGAACCCGGTCTCGATATCGGTCGCGAGCGCGGTGGCGCTGACGATCGACCCGAACAGGATTCCTTGCACGATCGAACCGGCGAGAGCGAAATCGAGGAACGAGTCCACCTCGGGAAATCCGGGGATCGAGATCGCCCGACCGAAGGACGAGGTGCCGAGAGCGGCGAAGAACAGAGGGAAGACGAGGGAGGGGATGACCAGAGAGGGCTGACGCACGAGGGCGATGACCGCTCGACGCGACATCGCTGCGGTCTGGTCGAGCGCGGGACGAAACCCGCGGGGCGGGATTCTGAGCGTGGCGGTCATCGCTTCAGCCTCCGCTCGGGGACTCGGCCCCTTCGAGACGATGGCCGGTCGCCTCGGCGAACACATCGTCGAGACTCGGAGCGCTCAACTCGAGATGATCGACCGACACACCGTGCTCGTCGAGGGCTCGGACGACGGCCGACACCTCGCCGGCCCCACCGTTGAGCCCGACACCGAGCATGCCCTCGGCGGTCGGTCGCAGTTCCCCGAAGCGCGAGAGCACGGCGGACGCCGCGTCCTCCTGCGCGCTGGCGACGCGGACGAACAGCGTCGGCGAGCCGACGCCGGCTTTCAGCGCCTCGGGTGCCCCCTCGCGCACGATCCGTCCGTTGTCGATGATTGCGACTCGATCGGCGAGCTGATCGGCCTCCTCGAGGTACTGCGTGGTGAGCAGAACGGTCGTGCCCTCCCCGTTCAATCGTCGGATCTCCTCCCACAGAGCCATGCGGCTCATTGGGTCGAGGCCGGTGGTCGGCTCATCGAGGAACAGGACGCTCGGTTCGTGGATGAGCGAGAGCGCGAGGTCGAGTCGTCGGCGCATGCCACCGGAGTAGGTGCCAACCCGTCGATCGCCAGCGGAGGACAGTCCAACCCGCTCGAGCAACTCATCGGCTCGGGAACGATGCTCGGATCTCGGCAAGCCGTAGAGAACGGCCTGAAGCCTGAGCAACTCCTGACCCGTCATGAGCGGATCGATCGCGGCGTCCTGAAGGGCGACCCCAATATTTCGGCGAACCGAATCAGCCTCGGTGACGACGTCGTAGCCGGCGACCTGGGCGGATCCCCCGGTCGGGCGCAGGAGGGTCGTCAACATCCGCACCGTCGTCGACTTACCCGCGCCGTTCGGACCGAGGAAGCCGAAGATCTCACCAGCGTTGACCTCGAGATCGACGCCGTCGACGGCGCGGACCTCGTTGTCACCGGTGCCGAAGGTGCGGACGAGTCCGCTCGCGAGAATCGGAGACGTCACGGGGCGTGCGATCAGACGCCAGCGATTGCTCGCCAGACCTTCTCAGGGGTGCACGGCATGTCGATGTGGCGGACACCGAGGTGTGAGAGGGCGTCGACCACCGCGGAGTGGACCGCGGGTGTACTGCCGATCGTCCCCGACTCACCAATGCCCTTGGCACCGAGCTCGTTCACCCAAGTTGCTGTCTCCATCGGGATGCGCTCGATCTGGGGCATGAGGTCCATCGTCACCATCGCGTACTCAGCGAGGTTGGAGGTGATGGGGTTGCCGTCCTCGTCGTAGCGGACCTCTTCGTAGAGGGCCTGGGCGGTTCCCTGCGCGATTCCACCGTGCACCTGGCCGGTGAGCAGCATCGGGTTCACGATCGTGCCGGCGTCATCGCAGGCGATGTGACGCAGGTGGGTCACCTTGCCGGTGCCCGTGTCCACCTCGACCACGGCGACGTGGGCGCCGAAGGGGTAGGTGGCTCCGGAGGTCTTGAAGGTGGTCGCCTCAACCAGTCCCTCATCGCCGGCCGCAGTGGCGATAGCCGCCCAGTCGGTGGAGACCGCCGGGGTGCCGGCGACGTGGAAGGTGCCGGTCGCGGTATCGAGGACGATGTCGATCTCGTCGGCCTCGAGGATCGAGGCGGCGATTCGACGGCCTTGCTCAACGATGCCGGCTGCCGCCTGATGGACCGCGAGTCCCCCCTGCTGGAGCGACCGGGAACCCATCGTGCCGCCGCCGACCGGGGTGAGATCGGTGTCCCCCCACACGAGTCGCAGGCGCGACATGTCGATGCCGGTGCTCGCGCTCGCGATCTGCGCCCACGCGGTTTCGTGTCCCTGACCGTGGGGTGAGGTGCCGGTGTAGATCGTGCCGGATCCATCGGCGTGGATGACGATCTTGGCGTCCTCCTGCGGCGCTCCCGCGCCACCGGTGATCTCGACGTAGGCGCTGACACCGATGCCGAGCAGACGGTCCTCGCCTGCCTCGCGGCGCCGTCGCTGCTCGGCTCGGAGGTCGTCGTATCCCGCTTGGGCGAGGGCGCGGTCGAGGGAACCTTCGAAGTCTCCGCAGTCGTACACCTCGCCGACGGCCGTGGTGTAGGGCTCGTGGAACTCGGGGATCAGGTTGATGCGGCGCACCTCGACCGGGTCCATGCCGATCTCGAGGGCGAAGACGTCCATCGCTCGCTCGGTGGCGGCGGTCGCCTCAGGGCGGCCAGCCCCGCGGTAGGCGACCGTCGGCGTGGTGTTCGTGACCACGGAGGTGCAGTGCGCTTCGACGTTCTCGATCGCATAGACACCCGATGCCATCCGTCGGGTGAACAAGGCACCGAGCACGGTGCCAACCTCGCAGTACCCGCCGGAGTCTTGGATCATCTCCAATTGGAAGTGGGTGACCCGACCATCACGGCGTCCACCAACCTTGATGGTCTGGAACTGCGCGCGACCGTGACCGAGGTTCATCATGGACTCACTCCGAGTCTCGCGGAAGCGGACCGGACGTCCGATCGCTCGGGCGAGTGGGCCGACGAGCAGTTCCTCGGAGTAGACGCCGATCTTGGCGCCGAAGCCACCGCCGACGTCGGGGGTGATGATGTGGATCTCCTCCTCGGTCACTCCATTGGCTTTGGCCACCTGGGTGCGGACGCCCTGAGCGTGCTGAGTGGACACCCACTCATGGAGTCGGCCGTCATGCCAGGCAGCGGCGGCGGCCCGGGGCTCCATCGGGCAGGGAGCGACCCGCTGATTCAGCGCTTCGACGGTGACGACGACCTCGCAGTCGGCGAAGAACTCATCCCCAGAGTTGACCGCGGCACCGAAGACCGTCGAGTCGAACACCGCGTTGCCGCCGGCGGCCTCATAGAGATGGGTGCCGGAGGTGAGCGCCTCGCGGAGGTCGACCACCGCGGGCAAGGGGTCGATATCGATGAACACGGCCTGCGCCGCGTCGGTGGCCTGCTCATAGGTCTCGGCCACCACGGCGACCACGGGCTCGCCGACCCAACGGACTTTGTCGCCGCGCCGGGCCAGCAGGGTCCGTGCGACCGCCGGGTTGTAGTTCGAGGGCGCCGGCTCAAGACCGAGGGTCTCGGCGGTGTGGACGGCGATCACCCCGGGCATGCCCTCCGCTTCGGAGATGTCGATGTCGACGATGACCCCGTGGGCGACTTGGGAGCGCGCGTAGACCACATGCGCGGCTCCCTCAAGAAGGGGATGTCGGAGGTCATCGAGGTAGATGCCTCCCTCGGTGAGGAAGCGTGGGTCTTCCTTGCGGAGGACCTTCTCTCCGAGCACACTGCCAGCCATCTCAGCCTCCTCTGTCGATCGAGCGCGTGTCGAACGACGTGATGTGGAACGTCGCTGGGGACTGTAGCCGTGGTCCCTTCAGAGTGAGAAGGTCGGCTCAGGGTGTTCCGAGGCGGACCGAGAGAATGTCGCCGACCGGGCCGTAGGGCCATCCCGAGGGGAGATCCTCGGGTAGGTCGGGCATGTCGAGCAGCGTCTCGCGGCGTTCCCCGTCGATCACGTAACCGAGCTCGGAGCGAGCGGCTTCGATGATGCCCTCGTCGGTGCGGAGGCGATCGACCTCGGCGGCGAGGTCGGCGTTGACCTCCTCCAGTCGCTCCACTTGCTCGGTAAGGCGGTCGATCTCATCCCCCTGGCCGAAATACGTCTGGAGGGGCAGACCGACGAGGGAGGCGACGACGGCGCCGACCACGATGATGGCGACGACGGTGACGAAGAAGGTGGAACGGCCTCGCTCGGTGAGCCTGGCGTCGCGCGGAACGGGACGAGTGATGTCGCTCAGCCGTGAGCGACCGCGGCTCGACGCCGCCCTCGTCGGGCGACGAAGACGCGTCTGTTTCGCTCGTCCGGCCACCCGTAGATCATCGCAGGTGGTCGCTGCGGTCCCCGGTCAAGCGCGAGCGAGGGCGGAGCGACCGCGGAACGCGGCCGCATCTCCGAGTTCGCTCTCGATGCGAAGCAGCTGGTTGTACTTGGCGACCCGGTCGGATCGACATGGCGCGCCGGTCTTGATTTGACCGCAGTTGGTGGCGACGGCCAGGTCGGCGATCGTGACGTCTTCGGTCTCGCCGCTGCGGTGGCTCATGACCGAGGTGTAGCCGTTCGCAGTCGCGAGGGCGACGGTGTCGAGGGTCTCGGTGAGCGATCCGATCTGGTTCACCTTCACGAGAATGCTGTTGGCGACGCCACGCTCGATGCCCTCGGCGAGTCGACGCGAGTTGGTGACGAACAAGTCGTCGCCGACGAGTTGGCAGCGGTCTCCGACGGCCGAGGTCAGCATCGCCCACCCGGCCCAGTCGTCCTCTTGCATACCGTCCTCGATCGACACGATCGGATAGGTGTCGACGATGCGCGCCCAGTACTCAGCGAGTTGTTCGGCCGTGAGGACTTTGCCCTCCCCTTCGAGGTGGTAGGCGCCATCGCGGTGAATCTCACTTACGGCGGGGTCGAGGGCGATCGCGATATCGGTGCCGGGGGTGAAACCCGCCGCCTCGATCGCCTCGACGAGCAGTCGGATCGCGTCCTCGTTCGAGTCGAGGTCGGGTGCGAATCCACCCTCGTCACCGACGGCGGTGGACAGTCCGCGGCCAGCGAGCACCCCCTTGAGCACGTGGTAGGTCTGGGTACCCCAACGGAGCGCCTCGGAGAACGACGGCGCGCCGACCGGCATGATCATGAACTCCTGGAAGTCGACGGAGTTGTCAGCGTGTGCTCCGCCGTTGAGCACGTTCATCATCGGCACGGGCAGGACGTGAGCGTTGGCCCCGCCGACGTACCGGTAGAGGGGCACACCGACCTCCTGCGCGCCCGCTGAGGCGACGGCGAGGCTGGTCCCGAGGATCGCGTTGGCGCCGAGGTGGGCCTTGTTGTCGGTTCCATCGAGATCGAGGAGCAACCGGTCGACGGCCCGCTGGTCGAGCGCGTCGGCTCCGCGGAGGGTGTTGGCGATCGCGTTGTTGACGTGGCCGACGGCGGAGAGCACCCCACGGCCGCCGTAACGGTCACCTCCGTCTCGAAGTTCGACCGCCTCGTGTTCCCCGGTCGACGCGCCGCTCGGCACGGCAGCGCGCCCCTCGGCTCCGCTTTCGAGGGTGACCTCGACTTCGACCGTGGGGTTGCCTCGGGAATCGAGGATCTCGCGGCCCTCGACGTGGACGATCTCGCTCATCGTTGCCTCTCGTGTCGTGTTCTCGGGGGTGGGCGCCGCGCGCGGACGACGCCGGACGATCACGGTATCGGGTCGATTCGAGGGATCTCGGCTGTCGGTTCGTCGAGTTGGAGGCGTTCGTCGGGGGAGGTGGCGAGGATCTCCTCGAGATAGGAGGGGAGCGCGTCGTCGAGCGAGATGTCGTGTCCGAGGCGTTCAGCGAGGTACCAGCGGTGCTCGAGGAGTTGGTGGAAGATCTCGGCGGCTTCGAGACGTACGAGCAGGTGGCCGGGGATCGCGGCGATGATCGGTTCGAACCTCCGATCGAGCCACCTCACGGCGGCGACGTTCTCCGGGATCGCCGACCCCTGAGCCGCCTGGAGGTCGGCGGTGTACTCGCGGATGTCGGCGAGCATCCGTCGCGCCTGGTTCTCGCCGGTGACCAGCCCCGTGAGGCCCTGCAGTCGATCGGCGTGGAAGCCGTGCTCGACCACTCTCGGCACGATTCGAATCGAACGATCGCGGTCGGTGGTGAGGAGGTCGATCTCCTCGGCATCGAATCCGAGGCGGTGGAGCCGGTCGAGTCGACGCCGAAGCCGAAGGTGGGTGTCGGCTGGCCCCGATGGGTCGAACTCCTCGGAGCCGGTCAACTCGCTCCAGAGATCGGCGTAGCGGGTCTCGATCTGCTGGGCGACGGTGAACGGGTCGATCTCAGCGGTGAGGCGGCCGGCCTCCTGTAGGTCAAGTAGGCCCCCCGCGACGTTGTCCGTTGCGATCATGAGGTCGAGCGAGCGTTGACCGTCGGTGAGACGCTCGTGGCGTTCACCGGTCTCCACGTCGATGACGTAGGCCGAGAGCGTTCCGGCGTCTCGGCGGAACAGGGCGTTGGAGAGTGAGCAGTCCCCCCAGAAGAAGCCGGCGAGATGGAGTCGCACGAGGAGGCCGACGAGGGCGTCGAGCATCCGGTCACCGAGGAAGGGGATGGTGAGCCCTCTCCCGGAGAGCAGCGAGCGGTAGGGAAGCGAGTAGTCGAGGTGTCGGGTGATCAGGAGACCATCCACCGGTCCGTCATCGGTTCGGCCGGTGACGGTTGCAACCACCTCGATCGTCGGCAGCCCGTCGTCGGCGAGTTGTCGGAGTAATCGGTACTCCCGGTCGGCGAGTTCATCGGGCAGTTCCTTCACGACGTAGGAGACCTCGCCGAGCTCGAGGAGTTTGACCTCATGACGGTGCACCCCGAGAACGCGATGGATGCCAGGAAGGTCCCACTCGGCGAGCCTCGTCGTCACCGGGAGGTCGGCGACACCGGGGTGCTGGGTTGGTCGGGCGATGTGAACTCTCACCCGGCAGGTCGACCCTTCGCCTCGTCCCAGAGCGCATCGAGCATGTCGAGCCCACTTGTGGCGAGGTCGATACCGCGTTCGCGAGCGAGGGTGTCGACGACGTCGAAGCGACGACGGAACTTGGCGACCGCGGCGCGCAGCGCGCTCTCTGGATCGACGCCGAGATGTCGGGCAACGTTGACGACGGCGAAGAGGAGATCGCCCATCTCGTCGCGCACCGCCTCGTCATCACCTCGCGCCGCGACGACCTCCGCGGCCTCCTCGCCGACCTTGGCAAGCGCTCCGTCGACCTCGGGCCAGTCGAAGCCCACCTTGGCCGCCTTGCGTTGGACGGTGTCGGCAAGGGAGAGAGCGGGCAGCGATCCTGGCACCCCGTCGAAGACGGACGCCTCCGGGGAACGCTCGGCCCGCTTCAGCCGTTCCCAGTTCGCGGTCACCGAATCGGCGTCGGTGACGACGGTGTCCCCGAACACATGAGGATGTCGACGCACGAGCTTGTCGTGGACGGCCGAGGTCACATCGGCGATCGTGAAGCGACCCTCCTGTTCCGCGATCGTCGCGTGGAACTCGATCTGGTAGAGGAGGTCACCGAGTTCTCCAATCAGTTCCACATCGCTCGCCGGGTCGTCGGGGTCGAGGCCCTCGATCGCGTCGACGACCTCGTACGCCTCTTCGATGAGGTAGGGCACGAGGCTGCGGTGGGTCTGCTCGATATCCCAGGGGCACTGCTCTCGGAGGGTTCGAGCGAGCAGGTGGAAGCGCTGGTAGCCGGCCGCGACGGGGACACCGAGGTGGGGTACCCACAGGCTGGTGAGATGGTCGATCCCCTCGACGCGGTCCATCTCGGACCAGGTGGTCTCGACCAGTCGCTCCGCCTCCGTACCGAGCGACATCAGGAGGGTCACGGGCAGATCATCGACTGGGCGGTCGATGTCGCTATCGGCGTCATGATCGACCGACAACTTGATGTCGGACAGCACCCACGCGGCGTGGGTGTGGGCGACGAGGAGCGGACCGTGCAGCCCGGCCGCCGCGCTCGCGAAGCGGTGTCCGTCGATCAGGGTGACCCCCGCCTCGACGGGGTCGATACCGAGGGCTGACCAGGCGAGGTCGAGAAAGCCGGTGGCCGGGTGAACGCGAACGTCCAGCTCGGGTCGGCGGCGGAGTTCCGCGACAGTCTCCTCAAGAACGAGCGGAGAGCCCGGGACGGCGTAGAGGATCTCTCCGTGCTCGCGCGCTTCTGAGGCCAGGTGCTCGACGATGCGTCGGTAGACCTCCTCGAAGGAGTCAGCGTCGTCGTAGAAATCGTCGAACGAGAACGCGTTGTCGACGAGATGCGCCGAGGGGTGCACCGCCGTTCGGAGGTATCGGTGTCGATGCCTCGCGATCACCTCGAGGGTGGCGGCCGTGGCGTATCGGGCGTCGCCGGGTCCTACACCGACGACCTCGACGATCGGTCGGTCAGCCGATCGGGACGACGCCACTGCTCACGGGGTCCCAGGTCCCGTATCGGGGATCGATTCGGACTCCGCTGGAGGCGAGGAGCCCGTCGACTAAGAAACCGCCGCTGTCCGATCCCGAGTGGACAGCGATGACGTCCTCGCCCACCTCGTCGAAGGGGCGGTGCATGATGATGTGCCAGCCGAACGACGACTCGACCGGGTCGCTCCAGCCGGCCGGTGGGGCGGCGTAGGCCCCGGCCACGAACAGCGGATCGAAGGTCTGATTGATCTGCGCGACCGGCAGACAGCGCGAGCCGTTGCCGACGAGCGCGCCGCCGCTGGTCACCGCGATGGGTTCGGTTGAGCGCTCGGCGGCCAGGTTCGCGAAGTCGGCCCCGCTCTCGAGGAGCTCGACGATCTCGTCGGCCTCGATCTCAGTGTCGACGAGGATGTGCCGCAGGCAGACGACGCCGGTGCTCTCCGGTGACATTCGGTACATGGCCTCGACGTCCTCGGCTGACGGCGTGGCGACCCGGGCAAGTGCGGCGCCGCGCACGCTTTGCTGAAGCGAGAGGATGACGTCGAGGAACTCGCTGCTGAGCGACCTCCACGGGTGCTCCGCGGGAAGCTCAGCGTCCACGGGCGCGCGGTCGGCGTCGGTGATGGTTTCACCAGCGCGGTCGAGCACCTCATCGGTGGCCGCCACCTGGATGAGTGCGCCGAGGAGGCGACGAGCCTCACCGCCGGGCACCTCCCCGTCGATGGCCGGAAGTGTTCCGAAGACATCGCCTCGATCGAGGTATTCGGCGAGTAGTCGGTCGAAGGTCTCCTGGTCGATCGTGGTCGACCCGATGGTCGCCACCGCGTCGGCCTCGGTGAAGGTCGCGCAAGAGGTGAGGGTGAGCGCGGCGGCGATGGTGGCCACCGTCCCGATGATCAGGCGGGGGGAGCGGAGGGCGTGCGGCATGGTGGAGCTCACGCTACCGGTGAGGTCGTGGACCGGCCGGTCGGTCAGGCGTCGAGGAGGGAGCGCTCGAGCTCGTCGACCGCTTGGAGGAGTTCGCCGGGAAGTCGATCGCCGAAGCGGTTGAGGTGGTCGCGGATCTCGGGAATCGCGGAGTGCCAGCCCTCGACGTCGACCGAGAGGATCGCCTCGAGGTCGGCGTCGTCGATCTGGAGGCCATCGGTGTCGAGCGCGCCCGGTGCCGGCAGTCGGCCGATCGGCGTGTCGATCGCCTCGGCGGTTCCGTCGATCCGCTCGACGATCCACTTGAGCACCCGAGAGTTCTCACCGAATCCAGGCCAAAGGAATCGGCCGTCGTCATCGCGTCGGAACCAGTTGACGAAGAAGATGCGTGGGAGTCGGTCGGCTCGACCTCGCGTTCCGACGTCGAGCCAATGGCGGAAGTAGTCGCCGTAGTGATAGCCGCAGAAGGGGAGCATGGCCATGGGGTCGAAGCGCAGTTTGCCGACCGCGCCCTGCTGGGCGGCGGTGGTCTCCGACGCCATGATCGAGCCGAGGAACACGCCGTGATCCCAGTCGTAGGCCTCGGTGACAAGGGGAACGGTCGAGCGGCGCCGACCACCGAAGAGGATCGCCGAGATGGGGACGCCGGCGGGGTCCTCCCACTCCTCGGCGATCGACGGGCACTGCGAGGCTGGTGCCGTGAAGCGGGCGTTGGGGTGCGCTGCCGGGGTGTCGGACTCAGGGGTCCAGTCCTGCCCGCGCCAGTCGGTGGCGTGGGAGGGCGGCGAGTCGTCCATTCCCTCCCACCACACATCTCCATCGTCGGTGAGCGCGGTGTTCGTGTAGATGCAGTTGCCCCACAGGGTGTCCATCGCGTTCGCGTTCGTGTCATGTCCGGTGCCGGGTGCGACACCGAAGAACCCCGCCTCGGGGTTGATGGCGCGGAGCCGCCCCTCGTCGTCGAACTTCATCCAACAGATGTCGTCGCCCACGGTCTCGGCCGTCCATCCGGGGATGGTGGGGACGAGCATCGCGAGGTTGGTCTTGCCGCAGGCGGAGGGGAAGGCAGCCGCGATGTACTTGGTGGAACCGGCCGGGTCGGTCAACTTGAGGATGAGCATGTGCTCGGCGAGCCAGCCGTCGTCGCGCGCCATCACCGAGGCGATCCGGAGGGCGAAGCACTTCTTGCCGAGAAGGGCGTTGCCGCCGTAGCCGGATCCGTAGGACCAGATCTCCCGGGTCTCGGGGAAGTGGACGATGTATTTGTTGTCGCCATCACAGGGCCACGGGACGTCGGCCTGCCCGGGCTCGAGTGGCGCGCCCACCGAATGGACGCACGGCACCCAATCACCCTGGCCGAGGGCGTCGAGGGCGCCTTGGCCCATGCGAGTCATGATCCGCATTGAGGTGGCGACATACGCCGAGTCGGTCAACTGGACGCCGACATGGGCGATCGGCGAGCCGAGCGGCCCCATGGAGAACGGGACGACGTACATGGTGCGCCCGCGCATGGCGCCGGTGTAGAGGCGATTGAGCTCGGCGCGCATCTCGGTGGGTTCGCGCCAGTTGTTGTTCGGGCCGGCGTCATCGCTGCTGGCCGAGCAGATGAACGTGCGGTCCTCGACCCGCGCTACGTCGGCCGGGTCGGAGTGGGCCCAGTACGAGTTCGGACGCTTGGCCTCGTCGAGGCGGGTGAAGGTGCCGCTCGCCACGAGGGTCTCGGCGAGCGCGTCGTACTCCTCGGCGGTGCCGTCGCACCAGTGGATCGCGTCGGGCTGCAGCACGGAGGCCCAGTCGTCGACCCACGACCTGAGACGTTGGTTGTCGGTCGTCGCTCCCATCGCTCCTCCTCGCCGGTACGGACCGCGTTGTCCGTCGTTACCTGCATAGTCAGTCTGAGATTGACAGTCTGACGAGGGTGACCGGTTCAGGAGGAATCCCAGGGCCCGGAGGTTGTGCGCTTGTGACGATAGAGCCATCGCTGGGAGCGATGGGAAATTAGAGCGCTCCATCGCTCCTGACGATGAGAGGGTGCGCGATCAGGCGCGAGACCCCAGCGGAGAACTCAGACGTCGGGGGTGCCCATGTCCACCTCGGAACCGAGGCGGAGGGACGTGGCGCGACCGGCCTCGTCGAGATCGAACACCACCCGCTGGCCCTGGCGGAGCATCCGGAACACCGATCCCTCGATCGCGCCTGGCGCGAGGTCGTAGTCAGCGAGGTCGGTATCGCACATCACGACGCCGAATCCGGAGGATGGGTCGTATGCCTTGATCACGCCCTGCATGCGGAGGACTCTACCGAAGGGAGGTGCGGCGAACCGCTTCGACGCCCGTCGGATGGACGGGCGTTCGAGATCAGCCGGCCTTGACGACCTTGCCCGACTTGATACAGCCGGTGCACACGTTCAGGCGCTTCGGGGAACCCTTGACGATCGCGCGAACGCGCTGGATGTTCGGGTTCCAACGACGCTTGGTGCGACGGTGCGAGTGCGACACCGACATACCCCACGACGGGCCCTTGCCACATACCTCACAGACCGATGCCATCCGAACACTCCTTGTGAAGACACCCGAGCCGGGCGCCGCTTGCGAACCTCCCGAACCGGTGACGACACTCGGTGACGGGCGACAACACGCTATCGGTGACCAGCCCGAGCACCACCCGACCCCGGCGACCACCCGGTGTAGATTCTGCGCGTGCCCACCCTCGAGCGACTCGATGTGCACGCCCTCCGGGCCGTGGTCACCACCTTCAGAGACACCGTCGCCGCCCACTCCGGGGGACTCAACCGGCTCAACGTCTACCCCGTGCCCGACGGAGACACCGGCACCAACATGGCGAGAACCCTCGACGCCGTCGTCACCGAGATGGAATCGGCGCCCGAGACCCTCGACGCCACCTGCGACGCGATCAGCCACGGCTCGCTTATGGGAGCGCGCGGCAACAGCGGTGTCATTCTCAGCCAGATCCTCCGAGGGCTCGCCACGACGATCAAGTCGCAGGCCGAGACCACGGGAGCCCGCTTCGCCGACGCGCTCGGCGCCGCGGCCACGGGTGCCTATCAAGCCGTGCTCCGCCCGATCGAGGGCACCATCCTCACCGTCGTGCGCGAGAGCGCCGAAGCGGCCCGCGAGGCCGCCGACCGAGATGCCGGACTGGTTGAGGTGATCCGGGTCGCCCGAGAGGCCGGGCGCGCCTCCCTCGCCCGCACCCCCGAATTGCTCCCCGTGCTCGCCGACGCCGGGGTGGTCGACGCTGGTGGGGCCGGCTATCTGCTCCTGCTCGACTCAGCCCTTCACGTCGTCGACGGCGAACCGCTGCCCGAGCCCGATGAGACCGAGGGCCCGAGCGCTGAAGCGCTCGCTGCGGTCGCGCACCGGGACAGCGCGGACGGTCTTGACGTCAGCGAGCAGCGGTACGAGGTGATGTATCTCCTCGACCTCGTCGACGAGAACATCGACGCGTTCAAACAAGCCTGGGGAGCGATTGGGGACTCGATCGTCGTGGTGGGAGGGGACGGGCTCTGGAACTGCCACGTCCACACCAACGAGATCGGCGCGGCGATCGAGGCGGCGCTCAGCCTCGACGGACGCCCTCGGGAGATCCGGGTGACCGATCTCTTTAGCGAGGTCGCCGAAGAGCATGAGAAGCGCGAGGCGGAGATGACCGGCGAGCGCCATACCCGCACCCGCGCGGGCGGCGGACTGCCCCGCGTGACAACGGCCATCGTCGCGGTCTGCAGCGGAGACGGTCTCGCCGAGTTGTTCTCGAATCTCCGGGTGCAGGGCATTGTCACGGGCGGTCAGACGCTCAACCCATCGACCGCCGAGTTGCTCGAGACCGTCGATCGGGTGAACGCGGACCAGGTGATCATCCTGCCGAATAACAAGAACATCATCCCGGTCGCCGAGCAGGTCGACGCGCTGACCTCTCGCACGGTGATCGTCGTCCCAACGGTGTCGATGCCCGAGGCACTCGCCGCCCTCATCGTGTACGACCCGGAGTCGGACGCCGACGAGAACGCCGCGGAGATGGTCGACGCCATCGCCTCAGTCACAACCGGGGAGGTGACGCGCGCGGTGCGCGCCTCGCGAAGCGACGCTGGGGACATCGCGGAGGGCGACTGGATCGGCATCACCCGCGGCGAGGGCATCGCCTCGGTGGCCCCCGACGTCGTCGGCGCCGCCCTCACGTTGGTCGATGGCCTCCTCGCCGACGGCGCCGAACTGCTCACCGTGATCACCGGAGCCGACGCCACCCCGGCGGTGACCGCCGAGATCGAGGGACATGTCGCCGCCGTCCACCCCGAGGTGCAGATCGAGGTGCACCGAGGAGGTCAACCCCTCTATCCGTACCTGTTCGGAGCGGAGTGAGCGACGGCCCCACCCGACCGATCTCCCTCCGTGAGCTCGCGGAGATCGACGTCGGCCGCCTCAAACGGGTCGGTGACAAGCGGCGCACGGCGCTGGCCTCGGTTGGCGTCGAGACGGTGCTCGACCTCCTGACGACCTATCCGAGACGCTGGATCGACCGGACCAACGAGGCGTCGATCAACACGCTCGTCCTTGGCGAGGAGGCGCTCGTGATCGCGGAGGTGCGCTCGGTCAACTCGCGCACGACCCGCAATCGTCGGACGATGGTGTCGGTGGTCGTCGGCGACACGACCGGGAAGATCTCGCTCGTCTTCTTCAACCAGCCGTGGAGGGCGAAGCAGCTCGCGGTCGGCATGGAGGTCGCACTATTCGGACGGGTCGACGAGTACGCCGGCGGTCGACAGATGACGAACCCGATCGTCGATCTCATCGGTGACCGGACAGGTCGGATCGTGCCCGTCTACCCCCAGAGCGAGAAGGCGCGGCTCACCACCTGGGAGATCGCCGGCTGGGTGGAGGAGGCGCTCCGGCGGTGCGAGGAACGGGGGATCGCCGATCCCGTGCCCGAGGAAGTTCGCGACCGCCTCGATCTCGTCGATCGCGCCGAGGCGATCCGTTCGATCCACCAACCGGAGTCGATGAGAGCCAAGGACGCCGCGCGTCGGCGTCTCGCCTTCGACGAACTGCTCCGCGTGCAGGCGGTGCTCGTCGCGCGCAAGAGGGAACTCGAGCGGTCCGCCCGGGGGGTGGTGCACGACCTGACGGGAGCTCTCGTCGAGCGATTCCACGCCGCCCTTCCGTTCCCGTTGACCGCGGCGCAGCGTCGCACGCTCGGCGAGATCGATGCCGACCTCGCTTCGGCCCATCCGATGCATCGCCTCCTCCAGGGTGACGTCGGCGCGGGAAAGACCGTGGTCGCCGTGTCCGCCCTCCTCGTCGCCGTCGAGGGTGGTCACCAAGGCGCGCTGATGGCCCCGACCGAGGTGCTCGCCGAGCAACATCATCAGGGCATCCGACAGTTGCTCGACGGGGTCACCGTGCCCGACGGCGACAATCTCTTCGGAGATCGCCCGCTCCGGATCGAGCTGCTCACCAACCGCGTCACCGGAGCGGACCGCCGGGAGGTGCTCGCCGGACTCGCCGACGGTTCGGTCGACCTCGTGATCGGCACTCACGCGCTCATCCAGGAGGCGGTCGACTTCTCGAGCCTCGGACTGGTCGTCGTCGACGAGCAGCATCGCTTCGGTGTCGAGCAACGCGCCGCCCTCCGCGACAAGGGGATCGACCGCGTTCCCGACGTGCTCGTGATGACTGCGACCCCGATCCCTCGCACAGCGGCCATGACCGTCTACGGCGACCTCGACGTGTCGGTTCTCGACGAGCTCCCGCCGGGGCGCACGCCCATCTCGACGCGCTGGGCCAACGGTCCGCTCGATGAGGAGGCGGTATGGCAGGACGTGAGGGAGCGAGTCGCTGCAGGACAGCAGGCCTACGTGGTGTGTCCGCTCGTTGAGGAGAGCGAGAAGCTCGA